>DASVHB010000453.1:0-5290 GCA_036379195.1 Pirellulales bacterium | reverse complement strand
GATGGTGGGACTCGCTGCGCTCGGCCCACCCTACGCTGCCGATATGGCAATCGTCGGGCGGCGGCAAAATACCGGCTAAAAAGCCAAGCCGCAAATCGCAGCCTCACGAAACCACCACAACCGCTTGCTTTACAGACGCTCCGCCATTTCCCATACTACCTGCCTGCGCGGGCTCGGAGGCTGCCCGCGCTCACGTTCAGACCTATCGGTTTCACGAGTTCTCGGAGCGGACACGGATGGCACAGTTATCGATCAACGAAGTGACCACCTTCCGGTGGCCATTCGAACGCGACCTGGCAGAGTATGCGGCTTTGGGCATCGGCGCGGTCGGCGTCTGGCGGCAAAAGCTTTCCGACTTTGGCGAAGAAAAAGGAATCGAGTTGCTGGCTGAAAGCGGGCTCAAGGTCTCGAATCTGCTTTGGGCCGGCGGTTTTACGGGCAGCGATGGTGGCTCGCTGCGCGAAAACATCGACGACGGTCTCGAAGCGGTGCGCCTGGCGCACGAAATGAACGCAGCCTGCCTGGTGGTCTACAGCGGCGGCCGGGCGGGCCACACGCACAACCATGTGCGGCGACTGGTGAAAGAGGCGATGAACGAGTTGGCACGGTCGGCCGCCGAGCTGGACGTCACGCTTGCACTGGAACCCATGCACCTGGGCTGCGCCGCCGAATGGACTTTTTTGACCAGCCTGGACGCCGCGCTCGAACTGATCGACTGCCTCGACGCTCCGCACATTAAGCTGGCGTTTGATACTTATCACTTCGGCGGCGACGACGGCATTCTCACGAGGCTCGCCGGCCTGGCCCCTCGAATCGCCATCGTACATCTCGGCGATCGGAAATGTCCGCCGCAACACGAGCAAAACCGCGTGCGGTTGGGCGAAGGAACGCTTCCCCTGGGCGAAATTGTGGCGGCGCTGAACTCGGCCGGCTACACAGGCTACTACGACGTCGAGCTGCTGGGCGAAGAGTTTGAGACGGCCGACTACCGTGAGCTCATCGAACACTCGAAGCGGGCATTTGAGCGATGGCTGGGCTGACCTAAACTCAGCGTCGCCTAAGCCCAAGAACGATATTTTACGCAGCCCAGGGCCAGCCCCCGATCAAAGCAACAACACAGCTCAAAGCAGCAACACAGCTCAAAGCAGCAACGCAGCGGCTCACCAGGCCGACTGTTCGACGCGGGCCAGTAGCGAATGCAGCACGTCTGGCCGTACCGGCTTGAGCAAATGCAGATCGAAGCCGGCATCGCTGGTGCGGCGGCGACTGTCGTTACGGCCTGAACCGGTCATGGCCACCAGCGCCAAATCGTCGAGCCCCGATTGTTCCTTGAGATAGCGACCGACCTCGCAGCCATCGACGTCGGGCAGATCGAGCTCGAGCACTGCCACGTGGGGATGATACTCCGAGGCGGTTTCGAGCGCTTCGGCCCCGGTCTGACAGACTCGGGCGTCGCAGCCCCAGCGGGCCAACGCCCGGCGAATCGCGTCGGCACTGGCTGGCTGATCTTCCACGACTAACACTCGCACATGACGCAGCGGCAAGGGCTGCTTCTCATGGGCTGGTCGCTCGAACGGCATGGCAAACCTCCGTGAGGGTGAGATCCATTTAGCGTCATCATATCGGCGATGACGGCAATTACCAGCACCGCGCGGGCTTTCCGTCAATTTGCTTACGGCCCGCGATGCCCCGGCGGGTAGAAACCCTCCGGGGCACCGACGTGCCGATCGTTGAACCACCAGTGCCTGCCCTATCCGACCTGTGGGGCCGTGCCTTACGCCTGAACCGCTTGCGGATTAGTCGACGACTCGGCGATCTCGGTCAGTAGTTTGTCGGCCTTGGCCTCTTCTTCCAGCGTCTCTTGGAGCAACTGCGCCAGGTCTTCGCGGTGCAGCCGCCGCGCAAAGGTGCGTGCGCAGCCATAGCCGGCAATCTCATAATGCTCGACTCGCTGAGCGGCCGCGATCAATGCGGCGTCTTTCACATCGGGATCGCCGGTGGAATTGATGATCTCTTGTCCTTCGGAGATCAGCCCTTTCATCGCCTCGCATGTTTCGCTCGCAGGCTCCTTGCCGAGCATGCGGAAGGCGCTCTCCAGCCGCGCTTGGTGATGCTTCGTCTCTTGCAGGTGGCTCTCGAAGGCCGACTTCAGTTGCGAGCAGGTCGCGGCGTCGGCCATTTTGGGCAGGGCGCTGATCAACTGGGTCTCGGCGCTCAATAAATCTCCCAACTGCAAGACCAGCAGGTCTTCCAGATTGCCCAGCGTGAGTGGCATTCCTAACATCTTGGTGAACCATGACGAACCAGCCATACGCGTTCCTCCTTTGGGCAGATAACCATGAAACGGTGTCTTTTGGCCCGGATCATCCAGGCTCGCGGGCCGAACGGCAGTGCAAGCCACGTGCCAGCAGAGACGGTACAATGAAATCCGCCTCGGCGAGGCGACGCTTAAGATTGCCCCCAGGCCCCATTGAACGGCAGGCGACCACGCATGGCACAACTGATGTTGCTTGAAAACGACCGGCCGTTCGAGACCGATTGCATCGGCTGCGCGAAACGGCTGGCGGTCGCGAGGGGCTTTCAGATCTTCGCCGGAGATAAGGATCACGCGATCTGCGACCAGTGCGCATTGAAAGTCGATCCGGCGATTACCTCGGCCCGAGATGAACGCAATCAGCGGAGGCCGCCAGCATGAAAGTCTTTCGCGTCGCGCTCACCGGCGACTTTCTCGATGAGTCGGGCGACCCGGCCTATGGCGATCTGGGCCTGCCGCTCTTGGACGCCTCTGCGGCGATCCGCTACCACTTTCTGCGCGATCTGGCGCCGCGCGGCGGCGATGCCGATGATTGGCGAAACCTGTACTCGATGACCGTGCGTCCCGAGCATGTGGCCGGCGTGAACGGGTTGATCGTCTTGCGCCCGTCGGTCACGCGACAAACCTTTGCCGACGGCGCCGACGACTTGGTGGTTATCGGCCGCTCGGGAGCGGGCTACGATAAGATCGACGTGGCCGCTTGCACCGAGCACGATGTTGCTCTGTTTAATGTGCCGCTGGGGCTGCATCACGCCACCGCCTCGTCGGCGCTGCTCTTGATGCTGGCCCTGGCCAAGCGGCTGCCCGAGCAGCAGCGAGTGGCCCGCGGCGGCGATTGGCGTCGTCAAGCGTCGGTGCTTGGCAGCGAATTACAGGGGCGCACGCTGGGCATTGTGGGCCTGGGCAACAGCGGGCGCGAGCTCGTCCGCCTGGTGGCGCCGTTCGAGATGCGCGTGCTGGCGTTTTCGGCCCATGTGGGCGCTGACGAGGCCGAGTCGCTCGGCGTGCGGCTGGTTTCGCTGGAGCAGCTTTTGCGCGAAGCCGATTTTGTCAGTCTGCACGCGCGGCTCACGGCCGAAACGCGGCAAATGATCGGTGCCGAGCAACTGGCTTGGATGAAGCCAACCGCCTACTTCGTCAATGTGGCCCGCGGCGAACTGGTCGACCAATCGGCGCTGGTCCGCGTGTTGGCCGAGCGGCGTATCGCGGGCGCCGCGCTCGACGTGTTCGAGATCGAACCGCTGCCCGCCGACGATCCGCTCACCCGGCTCGACAACGTGATTTTGACGCCGCATTGGAACGCCTCGACGACGGATATCTGGCGAGCCACGGGCCGGGCCACCGCCGAAGGCATGTTGCGAGCGGCGCGGGGCGAATTGCCCGATCATGTGGTCAATCGCGAGGTGCTCGATCGGCCTGGCTTTCGGGAAAAACTCGCTCGGTATGCATAATTGAGCTTGCAGCCCACAACAAGCCCGAAGCGTCAGCGAGGACGACAGCCCGATTTGCCTCGCTTACGCTTCGGGTTAGGATGGCGCTCTGCCGTACCACCGCCGACGCGCGCGCAAGGCAGGCCAGGCGGCGACTTGCCGAGGCACGATCCGGGTCGTATAACAATCGGGCCTGTTGCAACTTCGACTCATCAGGAGCTCGTTCGCGATGGCGATCCAGTTCACCTGCCCGCAATGCAGCTTGCAAACGGTTGTTGACGATCGGTTTGCTGGCCAGACGGGGCCTTGCCGACAATGTGGAACGATGGTGACGGTGCCCGGCCCCACGGCGCCCGCCTACGGCGCCCCGGCGTCGCGCAGTAGTTCGGCGGTCATTCTGATTGTCGTCTTGGGCGGGGCGCTGGTGGGCGCCCTAGTGTGCGGCGGCGTCTTATTGGCGTTGTTGCTGCCGGCGGTGCAAGCCGCCCGCGAAGCCGCCCGCCGCAGCCAGTGCAACAACAACCTCAAGCAGATCGGCCTGGCTTTGCAAACCTACGCCGATGTTTACAAAGAATTTCCACCCGCCTACATCGCCGATGCCGACGGCAAGCCGATGCATAGCTGGCGGGTGTTGATCTTGCCCTATCTGGAACAGGCGGCGTTGTATCAGCAGTATCGCTTTGATGAGCCTTGGGACGGGCCGAACAACAGCCGCTTGGCCTCGCTGATGCCGCCGGTATACCGCTGCCCCTCGGACCCCGCGCCGACGAATACGACGGATTATGTCGTGATCGCCGGGCCGGGCACCCTGTTTGACGGCGAGAAGTCGGCGGGGTTCGGATCGATCAAAGACGGCACCGCGAGCACGATCGCGGTGGTCGAAAGCAGCCACGCCGCCATCCCCTGGATGGAGCCGCGCGATCTGGATGCCAATCAGATGTCGTTTACGGTCAATGCGCCGGGCAACGAGATTTCGAGCAATCATCCCGGCGTGGCGGTCGTCTTGTTCGCCGATGGTCACATCGCCACGTTGTCCGGCTCCACCAGCCCGCAAACCGTGCGCGCGTTGGTCACGCCGTCGGGCGGAGAGCCCATCACCGGCGGGTTCTGAAGCTCTCCGCGGGATGAAAAGAGACTACTTCTTTTCCGCGTCGCCCTCGTCGAGCAGCTCTTCGACTTCGACAATCACTTCTTTGGCCAAGCGCGTCGAATAACCACCGCGGTAGTCGCGGATTTTGCCCTTTTGATCAATCACGATGACCGCGGGCAGTTCCCTCACCCCATATTTTTCGGCAATTTTGTCGGCGCGCAGGTTGGGGTAATTGAGCGCCATCTTTCCCGCAACAAAGCGGGCGTCTTCTTCCTTGGCGTCGACGTTCATGCCTAGCACCACCACAGGCTGGTCTTCAAAGTGCTCGGCGATCTGTTCGATTTGCGGAACCAGCCGCAAACACCAGTCGCCGCCGCGTTGCCAGAATTCGAGCACCACGACTTTTCCTTTGTAGTTTCTCAAGGAATGCGATTTGCCGTCCAGATCTTTAAGCTG
>DASVHB010000452.1:0-3658 GCA_036379195.1 Pirellulales bacterium | reverse complement strand
CGAGTCGATCGAACGCTCAACTCAATTATACCGCAAATCGCGCGAATCCGGGCCGGCGCTGACCTAATCCGCATTGTTCGTCAGCCGGTGGAAGCCCGACGCGGTAACAAGGGAAAGCCGGTCCAGCAGGAAAAGGGGATAAGTCCCAATATTGACAAGGGAGATGCGGGCCGTTAGTGTTACGGGATGCCACGATCCGCCCGCATCGCCCCTGGTGGAATGATCTTCCACGTCTTGAATCGCGGTAATGACCGTCGCGAAATTTTCGATGGGCGCGGCGACTATGAAGCCTTTTTACGCGTGATGCGTGAAACACAGTTGCGTGTGCCGATGCGTATTCTGGCCTATTGTCTGATGCCCAACCACTGGCATTTCCTGCTCTGGCCGGAGCGCGATGGGGATTTGGGGGCGTTCATGCAGCGATTGACGACCACCCACGTGCGTCGCTGGCATTTGTACCGCCATAGCGTTGGACGGGGCCACCTTTACCAGGGAACCTACAAATCTTTTCCAGTGCAAGACGACGACCATTTCCACACCGTGGCGAGATACGTCGAGCGGAATGGTTTGCGCGGCAAGCTTTCGGCCAGGGCGGAAGCATGGCTATGGTGCAGCCTGGCACAGCGCACGGGTCACCAAGGGCTCGATGAGGCGCCCCTGTTGTCAGATTGGCCGCTGCCGCGACCGAGGGATTGGACGCGATGGGTCAATCGACCGCAAACTGAGCGGGAGCTCGACGCGCTGCGCCTGTCGGTGAGCCGAGGCCGCCCCTTCGGCACGGACGAGTGGCAGTCGCGAACCGCCAAGCGTTTGGGGCTCGAGTTTACGCTGCATCCGCGCGGCAGGCCGCGGAAGTCAAAGGGCTCTGCGAAACCATAAAAACGAAATGGGGCTTATCCCCTTTTCTTCAAGAAAAACCTCGGCGGTGACGGTGATTAGATCGTCGCCCGTTCGTCTACCTGATCCGCTCGCAGATGGTCGAAAAAGCCCTGGACACAAAGAGCGCGCACGGTGTCTTGCACGGCTTCCACCGTGACTTGCGGCAAGACAATCAACCCGGGTTCGGCCAGGTACGGTTTTCCGAGTTGCGCGTTTTCGTCTAGATCCTGTTGGAGCCGCGCGGGATCGGTGAAATACACAGCATACGATCTGCCGTCTTTCATCTGTACTTGAGCGCTCAGCCAACCCTTCGATGGCGCCTCGAACGCCGCGCGCTCATCAAACCCCTCGGGAAAAACCACTCGCGCACAAGTTAGGGCATTCATATGCGAACTCCTCTTTAACCGCTCAGCTCAACCGGTCGAAGCACGACTTGGCCGAGCAGCTCAATGTATCTTTCAAACGTCATGGGCTGCGCGGGCATCAACTCGTAATGTCCTGGGCGGCCGCCGCGCTGTTGGATCTTTAAGCCATCCGGAACTGACTCGACTTCGTATGCGCCGCCGAACCGCGAAACCATGTCAGGATCGTCAAACAATGATATTCCACGGTCCGTGCGCAGCAACCCGGTCGCTTTATCGACGAGCACATCGACACCGAGTCGCGGCGTAAGGTCAGGTCCGCCCCGGAATACTCGTGGTTGTTCGGCCATCGGCGTTACTCCATTCTATGCCGCAGTCGGCCAGAACACCACCATCGGCGCGCCGCACACCAACTCGAAGCGCTGGCGAGGAGCACGAAACGCCGGCAAATCCTGGCTTGCGCTTCGCTGTTGCGCCCGGGGGTGAGGCTGATGACTAATCCGCGCTAAGCCTCTGGCTCTTCGTCGTCGTCGTCCCAGGCAGCGAAGACCGCCTCTTCCGGCACGTCGCCGACCAGCTCGACATGCCCCAGCCGCGAGGGAAGCACAAACCGCAGCCGGCCGTGCTCGGATTTTTTGTCGCGCGACATGGCGCGCACCAACGCCCCAATGTCGAGCTCGTCGGGCACGTCGGTGGGCAAACGCAACGCCGTGAGCAACCGCCGCTGCCGCGCGGTGAGCGAAGGCTCGATCCGCCCGAGCCGCTCGGCCAACCGCGACGCGCAGATCATGCCGATGGCCACCGCCTCGCCGTGCAGCAGACCGCGATAGCCGCCGAGCGCCTCCAGAGCATGGGCAAACGTGTGGCCGTAGTTGAGCACCGAACGCAGTCCGGTCTCTTCGCGTTCGTCCTGGCTCACCACCCAGGCCTTTAGCTGGCAGCACCGCGCCACCACACGCCGCAACGCCGCCGAGTCGCGCCGGTTCAACGGCTCGATGTGATTCTCCAGATATTCAAAAAACTCGGCGTCGAGAATCACGCCATACTTGACCACCTCGGCCAGGCCCGAGCGATACTCGCGATCGGGCAGCGTGCTCAATACGTCGGTGTCGATCAGCACGCCCAGCGGCTGCCAAAACGCCCCCACCATGTTCTTGGCGCCGGGCAGGTTGACACCCACTTTGC
This sequence comes from Pirellulales bacterium, assembly GCA_036379195.1. Taxonomy (GTDB): domain Bacteria; phylum Planctomycetota; class Planctomycetia; order Pirellulales; family JAICIG01; genus JAICLL01. Next base: position 1,232 of record DASVHB010000452.1, on the reverse strand, counting down.
CCCCCACCGAGCTGTCGACCTGGGCCAACAGCGTGGTCGGGATCTGCAAAAACGCAATGCCGCGCGCATACGTCGCCGCCACAAAGCCCGCCAGGTCGCCGATGACGCCGCCGCCCACCGCAATCACCACCGCTCGCCGGTCGACTCCCAGGTCGAGCAGCTTTTGCCACAGCTCCTGCGCCGTCTCGACCGATTTGGAAAGCTCGCCCGACTCGACGACCACCAGATCGACATCGAACTTTTGCTCGACCAACGACGCCACCACCTCGGCGGCGTGCGGCTCTTCGACGTGCTCGTCGGTGATGATCACCGCATGCCTGGCGTGGCGTAGATCGAGCAGAAATCGCGCGGTGCGGCTGAGGTTGCCCGTGCCGATCTCGATCGTATAGCTGCGCTCGCCCAGTGCGACGAGCACGTTGGGCTGCTCCGATGGCGGGCCGAAAGATGGGCCGCTCATTTCACCCGCTCAATGTCTTCGGGCGTGACGACAATCTGCCGGCAAAAGCCCGTGTGCAGACGCACATAGTCGAGGTTGGCGGCGGCCTGTGGCTGCTCGTGCAGGCGGCGCGCGACGTGGTCGCGTTGCGACTCGTCCCAGGCGTCGTATTCGTCGGGCCAGATGGTGTTTTCTTCGACCACGAGGGCCTCGCGATAGGGATCGAATGCGTTCGACATGGGGGCTGGGGATTAGGGGCTGGGGATTAGGGGCTGGGGATTAGGGGCTGGAGCTAATCGCATTGCGATTGTTGACGAATGCGACACAGTATAATGCCGCGGTCCGGATTGTGAAACCGGCGGTTGCGCCCCAGTCCCCAGTCCCCAGTCCCCAGTCCCCAGTCCCCAGTCCCCGGCCCCATCCATGCCCGTTCCGCCACCACTCACCGGCATCCGTGTGCTCGATCTTTCTCGGGTCTTGGCCGGGCCGGTGTGTACGCAGCTTTTGGCCGATTTGGGCGCCGATGTCGTCAAGGTCGAGCGTCCCGGCAGCGGCGACGATACGCGCCAATGGGGACCGCCGTTCGTCGAAGCCGGCGGGCCGAGCGGCTATTACCTTTCTTGCAATCGCGGCAAGCGGTCGTTGGCGCTCGATCTGCAACACGCGGCCGGCCGGCCCGTGCTCGACGACCTGATCCGCCGGGCAGATGTGCTGACCGAGAACTTCATGCCCGACTCGCTGGAAAAACTGGGGCTGGCGGCCGAGCGGCTGCGGCGGTTGAACCCCAATCTGGTCA
>DASVHB010000451.1:0-5818 GCA_036379195.1 Pirellulales bacterium | reverse complement strand
CGTCGAGCGTCATCACCAAGTCGCCTTGCGCGGCGCGAAAGCCAGCGCTCAACGCCGCGGCTTTGCCAAAATTGCGGCGGAAGCGGATGCCGCGCACCCGCGGATCGTTGGCGGCCAGACTGGCGATGGTCTGCCAAGAGCCGTCGGTCGAACCGTCGTCGACCAGCACCAAATCGAGTTCGTAGCCTTCGGCCTCGGCGACCGCGTGCAACTCGCGATAGAGGCTCTCCAGGCTTTCGACCTCGTTGAAGACCGGAATGACAGTGGAGAGCATGGGGTTCGATTAGCGCGGCGGAGAGTCGTTGCAGACTATCGTATCTTCTCCGCCGATCGAATTAAACCTCGGCCACCGCCAGATCGCGTTCGGCATCGACGCTGGCATCGAGCCGGGCGGCGAGAGGAATGAGCCGTTTGAATTCCGCCGAATCGTGCGGACATAACATTTCCATCGCCTCGAGGCCGAGCTGCCAGAAGCCGCCGCCCAGTGGCACGTTTTGCCGCACGTGCCCCAAGACGAAGTGCGCCCCGTCGCCCGCCCAGAAGCCGACCACCACCTGCTCTGCCCGGAAAGGCTGTTGCAGCACGAGCGCCAACCCCTGGCTCGATAGGTTTTTGGTCAGCGCGTAGGCGGCCTCAGAAACGGAAAGTTCGTCATGATCGTACGGGGCCAGCAACACCGGAATGGTCCGATTGCAACGGGTTTCCCAGCGGGCGTCGCCGTCGAGCGGAATGGTGTTCGGCGACGAGTTGTTGATGAGCCGGCGGATCACCTTGTGAACGGCCAGGTGCTTACTGCGGCTGGCGAACCAGAACATGCTTTCCCCCTAGTTAGCGCCTAAGATAAGCAAGCATAGCTCGTGGTTGCTAGCCCCGTGTTGCCTCCCAGCACCAGAAAAGCCCGTCGGGCCGACGCGCCGTTCCGTGAGCGATCGGGCGAGCGACCACGTTGCGGCACTGCTTGGCGAGCCAGGCCGACACGGTTTCGGGCAGGAACCATTGCTCCCAAGGTTCGTGCTGCGAAAGTCGCTGCTTGGCAAGGTGCTTGTCGATCACGAGAACCCGCCCGCCTGGCCGAACGACACGGCACAACTCGCGGATCGCCCGTTCGGGCAGCAGCGAATGTTCCAGCGATTCGACCGCCATGGCGCCATCGAACTCGCCGTCGCCGGCGGGAATTCGCAGCAGGCCGCCCGGGCGGCGTTCGGTCGCTTCGACGCACCGCGACAGGGCCACCTGCGATGGATCGATGGCAATCCAACGTGCCGCGGGGAAGCACCGCGCCAACTCGCGTAAAAATCGCCCCGAACCGCAACCTACGTCGGCGATTTTGGGGCCATCGCCAAGCGACCCGCACCATGCGCGAACCGCCCGGAAGCGGCCGTCGGCCGGGTCGATGCGGTCGGGCAAGTGCGTGTCGTATTGCTCGAACGACGTTTGCACGCGAGCCAGCGACGCATCCAGGAAGTATTTCCAGGCCCAAGCCGATTCGCGGCGTGCGGACCCGCGCTGATCGCTGGCCGGAAATCCACCGCTTGGCAATTGATTCGACTGCAAGCGAGCAAGCGCGCGATCGGCTTGCCGGCGCTCGGCCAACTTGTACCAGACGAGTGCCGCGTGCGCCAGCGCGGCGCCGCTTATCGACGGCGCACGGGGGTCTCGATGATGCCCTGCCGCCAATCCGCGCATGATTTCGTGAGCCAGCTCGGCTTTGCCTAGTTGCAGCCAGGCGTCGGCGCAGGCCACGCAAACGTGCGCCGCATGACGTAAGCCGGCCCAGTCGAGCGAGCGCCGCAGATGCTTGGCGGCCCGCACCACGGCCTGCTCCCAGGCCGGCACGCCTAACGCCCTTGAGGCCTGCCGCAATGGCGGCAAGCAGGCGACATGAATCGCCGGCGCCGCCCAGTGGTCGATGCTCGTCGATGGATAACCAGAAGGCTGGAAGCGGCCCGCCGCATCAATCTGCGATGCAAGCCAGGCGGCGGCGCGTTCCGCGGCCAGTGTCTCATTCAGATTCGCCGCCGTGCAGCTCAGCAACGCACTCAGCGCGTGCGCCGTGCCAAGCAAAGATCTCCGACCGCAGCCGAGCGACGGGAAGCTGCCATCGATCCGTTGAATGGTTCGCAGCCAGTCGGTAAAGCGACGAGCGAGATCGACTTCGCCGAACGACAGTAGCGTCGGCACTGCCGCGGCAGTCAGCAGCGGGCAGATCGCTTCACCGGGGGCCGACGCCAGACCGGCATGGTGACGGTAGGCCGACAGCCAATCGATCGCCGCCGAGATGCTCGTTGCGTCCAGGGATGGTACAAAGCTCCGCCATGCCGCGCGGCAGCGGCGGCGCACCGCGCTGTCTACTCGGGCAAAAAACACCCGCGGCGCCGATTTTACGACTTCAGCGGTGGCCAGGGCAGAGCCTGGACGATGCCCCGGTTCATCAGCTTCGGGGCATCGCCCACGCTCTACCTCAGCCACCGAAGGTTCACGTAATTCTCGATCGAAAATCTTGCGCATGGTGGGCGTGATGTCGCCTTTCGCTCCGCGAAAGTAGCGTATTGTGTCAGGCGGAAAAGCCTGACCTATGGTTGCAGCTTTGGTGGGCGGCATTATCGTAGAGGGGTGGGGCCGCTGGAATGCCAGTTTCCGACGCATGACTGATTACATTCAGGTTGATCTCACCACGCCCACGCCCGAAGTCGCCCAAGCGATCGCCGAGCGACTGCTGGCCGACCGGCTGGCCGCCTGCGTGCAGATTGCCGGGCCGATCGAGAGCCGCTATCGGTGGCAGGGTAAGCTTGAGGTCGCACAAGAATGGCAATGCACCGTGAAGAGCCGCCTCGATCTGTTCCCGCGCCTTGAGGCGGTCGTGCGGACCTTGCATCCCTATGACGTGCCCGAAATATTGGCCACGCCGGTAACTGACGGCCACGCCGCTTATCTGGCCTGGCTCGACCACGAACTAGCACCCGCCAATCCATGAGCCAATCTGCCGATCAGCACCGAGCCAGCGCGCCGCGGGCGGTTCGCTGCGCGGTGCTCACCGTGAGCGACACCCGCACCCTCGCAACCGACACCGGCGGAAAAACGCTCATCGATGGCCTCCGAGCCGCCGGCCATGTCGTGATCGCCCGCGAGATCCTTCCCGACGAACCCGAGCGGATGCGTGCTTTGGTCGGCGAGTGGTCGCGGCGCGACGACCTCGACGCTATTTTGCTCACCGGCGGCACGGGCCTCTCCAGCCGCGACCAGACGTTCGAGACAATCTCGGCCATGCTCACCAAGCCGCTGCCGGGCTACGGCGAGCTGTTTCGCTGGCTGAGTTATCAGGAAATTGGTGCCGCGGCCATGCTCAGCCGAGCGATCGGCGGTCTGGTCGGCAAAACGGTGGTATTGACCATGCCCGGCTCACCCGCGGCGGTGCGCCTGGCCGTCGAGCGCCTGATCGCCCCCGAACTAGGCCACCTGGTGCGCGAGGCGCGACGGTAAGGTCTCGGCCGCCTTGCGCACCCACCCCCCGGAGCCGCCAAACAGCGCGCCCCATACCAAACGCGAAGCGTAAGCGAGGTAAGTCGGGTTCTCGTCCTCGCTTACGCGTCGCGCTTGGTGTGGGCAGGTGCGAAATGCGGGCTAGGACCACCCCGGCCTCTTGCGGGCTGACCAATTATCTGGACCATACCTCGGCGCGATCCGCTACCTAGGACGACCCGATGCGCACCGTCGTGCGCATCATAGTTCCAATGGGGGGCGCTGCGGCTTGCCCTGCGCTTGCGGAAAACAAGGCGGAACGCAGCCCTTGGCGTCGGCTAAGCCGAATTGGCGGTCACTGTTATAGCGATTGCCGAACGCATCAACGGCCATTTACGCAAGCGCTTCCGGCACTTCCCTCGCTTCTGAAACAGGCTGGCCGAGTTCGGTGTTCCACCGGTGTTGACGATCCCCTGAATGCCGAATGTTCAACTCTGATCCGGCCTGCCGCCGCAGCCGAGCCAGCCCCTCCTAAAGTTTATACCCCGCCCGCGGCCACTTAGTTTCACGGGCGGTATGTCGCGCAATGCCCCGTGCTTCACTTCTTCGGCTGGTCCCTGTACGGTTTTCCTTCGCGGTACAGGTTAAGTCTCCATCGGCAGCCCTCCTTTTGCGCTTCCGGCGCGAGCTCGATGGCCTTTTGCTGCCACTCGGCGGCTTTTTCGAACATGCCAGCTTCCGCGTAGGCGGCAGCCAAGGTATCGAGGACCCAAAAAGCACTCCACCCAGTCAACTCAGCGGCCCGATTAGCATCGTCCAGCGCTTTTTGCGCATGCCGAAACTTCTCTTTCGAGCAAGTCGCACGGATCCATGCGCGGCCGTTGAGGGCAATGAATGACTCGGGATATAGCTCAAGTGCCGTCGCGTAGTCGTCGAGCGACTTGTCGTATTCGCCCTTGAGCCGCCATATGTTGGCACGACCAACGTACGCTTCGGAATTCTCAGGCTCGAGGCGGATGGCCTCGTCGTAATCCGCCAGCGCCTTGTCCCATTCGCCCTTGTTTTCCCACAACCAACCACGGCTCCCAAAGGCTGCGGAATTCTTCGGGTCGAGCCGGATGGCGTCGTCAAAATCGGCGAGGGCTTTTTCGGGATCGCCCTTCATACCCCACGCCGCGCCGCGGCCGATATAAGCCTCTGAATCCTTCGGTTCGAGCCGGAGGGCCTCATCGTAATCAGCGAATGCCTTGTCGTCTTCGCCCTTGGCGTGCCATGTGCATCCACGGCCAACAAATGCTTCGGCGCTCCTCGGTTCGAGCTGGATGGCCGCGTCGTAATCGGCGAGCGCCTTGTCGTACTCGCCCTTGGCGTGCCATGCGCGCCCACGTCCCCGGTGCGCTTCCGAGGAACTTGGGTTGAGCCGAATCGCCTCATCGTAATCAACGATTGCCTTGTCGTCTTCGCCCTTGGCGTCCCATGCAATGCCGCGGCCAACAAATGCTTCGGCGTTCCTCGGGTCGAGCCGGATGGCCTCGTCGTAATCCGCGAGCGTTTTGTCGTAGTCGCCCTTGGCGTACCATACCTCACCACGCGCCCGATAGGTTTCGGAGTTCTTCGGGTCGAGCCGGATGGCCTCGTCGTATTCGGCGAGTGCCTTGTCGTATTCGCCCTTGGCGTACCATGCCCGCGCACGGCCCCGGTGCGCGTCCAAGGAGCTTGGATTGAGGCGTATTGCCTCATCGTAATCGGCGAGCGATTCGTCCCACTCGCCCTTCCTTTCCCAGGCCGAACCACGGCTCTCATAGGACAGGGAACTCTGCGGGTCGAGCCGGATGGCCTCGTCGTAATCGGTGATTGCTTTGTCGCATTCTCCCTTGCTCTCCCATGCCTTACCGCGGCAAACATATGCGTCGGAATCCTTGGGGCCGAGTCGGACGGCCTCGTTGGAATCGGCGAGCGCCCTGTCGTACTCACCCTTGTCGAGCCATGCGTAACCGCGGAGAATATAAGCCTTTGAATTCTTCGGATCGAGCCGGATGGCCTCGTCGTAATCGGCGAGTGCCCTGCCCCGTTCACCTTTCGCGCCCCAGGCCCAGGCACGCCGAATGTAAGGGCCGGAATTCTTCGGGTTGAGCCGCACGGCCTCGTCGTAATCGCCGATCGCCTTGTCGTATTCGCCCTTGGATTCCCAGACACTGCCGCGAGCTTCGTAAGTTTTTGATAAAAACTTCGCGTTCTCCTTTGGTCCGAGCCGGATCGCCTCGTCGAAGTCGGCGATTGCCTTATCGAAATCGCCCATGGCGTGCCAGGCATAGCCACGGAAACCGTAGGCCCATCCGTTCTTCGGGTCGAGCCGGAT
>DASVHB010000450.1:0-8092 GCA_036379195.1 Pirellulales bacterium | reverse complement strand
GCCGGGCCGAACGTGGTCAACGCGCTCAACGGGGCCTTCGAGGCGCTGGTCGCCCGGCGGTCGCCGGCCGAGCAACAAGCGATCGAACTTTGCTGGGTTTTGCATCTGGCGGGCGATATCCACCAGCCGCTGCATTGCGCCACGCTAATCTCCCCGCAATATCCGCCACCGCATGGCGACGACGGCGGCAATCGACTGGCGATCACGCCACACAAGCGTCCTGAATCGCTCCATACGTATTGGGACAGCCTCTTGGGCCGCAACACGCATTACCGCGCGCTGGACGAATTGGCGCGGCGCGTCAACGCCACCGCCGCCGACGATGGTGATCTGGCAAATCGGCTAGCTACACACAACACCGTGCGTTCCTGGGCTGACGAAAGCTACGCGGCCGCCGTTGAGTTCGCCTATCTCAATGGGCAATTGCCCCTGGTCGATTACCGCGCCGTCGAGCGCGGCGAGATTCCGCACAGCGAGGTTCCCATTTTGCCGTCGGGCTACGGCGAGGCGGCGCGCGATGTTGCCCGGCGGCAGGCCGCCTTGGCCGGTTGGCGACTGGCCGCCATGCTCAAGCAAATCACGGCGGCGAAATGAGTCGTATGCCCACGCCCCATGCCATCGAAACCTTGGGTCTGGTGTACTGCTATGGCGAACGCACCGCGCTGGCCGGACTCAACCTGCAAATCGAGCCGGGCGAAATCTTCGCCTTGCTCGGGCCCAATGGCGGCGGCAAAACCACGCTCTTTCGCCTGCTTTCGACGCTGATTCCAATTCAACAAGGCCGAGCCAACGTGCTCGGCTACGACATCGCCACGCAAACGCACGAGGTGCGCCGCCGCATCGGCGTGGTTTTTCAGGCGCCCAGCCTCGATAAAAAACTCTCCGTCGCCGAGAACCTGCGGCACCAAGGACATCTTTACGGGCTAACCGGCAAATCGCTCAACGAGCGTTGCGAGGATATGCTGGGGCGGCTTAAGTTGCGCGACCGCCGACGCGATCTGGTGGAAACGCTTTCGGGCGGTATGCGCCGCCGCGTGGAGTTGGCCAAAGGCATGTTGCATCATCCGCAACTGTTGTTGCTCGACGAGCCGAGCACCGGGCTTGACCCCGCCGCGCGTAGCGATTTGTGGGATTATCTGCGGCTGATCCGCGCCGAGCAAGGCGTGACCGTGGTGCTGACAACGCACCTGCTCGAAGAAGCCGACAAGGCCGATCGTCTGGCGATCCTCAACGCCGGCAGTCTCGTGGCGCTCGATACGCCGGAGCGGCTTCGCGCGAGCGTCGGCGGCGATACGTTAACGATCACGGCGGAGGAACCGGGCGCGTTGGCCGCCGCCATCACCGATCGCTTGGGCGTTGCGGCGCACGAAGTCGATGGCTGCGTGCGATTGGAATTACCCGACGCATCGCAATGGGTGCCGCGCTTAGTCGAGGCGTTTCCCGGCCGGATTGAAACCATCACACTCGGCAAACCGACGCTGGAAGACGTTTTCATCGCCCGCACCGGGCACCGCTTCTGGCACGAAGAAGCGGCAGAAGGCCGATACGGTTCGGAAGCACCTGACCGATAAGCCCCCTGTCTCGACTTTGGCCGCAGGATTCACAGTCCCGCCGCGTCAATCTTCGCGTCGTCGCGGGACATTCCACTGAACGCGGCGCTCGGTTAGGCTGTATGACCAATCACCAAGGAGTGTAGAGACGCGCTCATAATGAGTATCCATCCCATCGACGACGAAGGCGAAGACCTGGCCTTCCCCGAAAACCACCCGGCCAAGCGCGACGCGCCCGGCACGTCCGATGATGACGACGCCCGGCATTGGCTGGCCAATGTCTATCAAGGCGACCGCCTGCGGCAACTGTCGGCCCGCTCGATCATCACCGGCATGCTCATCGGCGGCGTGATGTCGATTTCCAATCTTTACGTCGGGCTGAAAACCGGTTGGGGCCTGGGCGTGACCATCACGGCCTGCATCATCGCCTACGCCGTCTTTCGCGCCCTGGAGGCGGTGGTGCCGCGCTTTCGCGCCGACCCGTTCACCATTCTCGAAAACAATACCATGTCGAGCGCGGCCAGCGCGGCGGGCTACATGGCCTCGGCGGGCCTCGTCTCGGCCATTCCGGCGCTGCAGATCATCACCGGCCACGCCATGACCTGGTGGGAAATGATGGCTTGGCTGGCGGCCGTCTCGGTGCTCGGCGTCTTCATGGCTATTCCGCTGAAGCGGCAGCTTATCAACATCGACAAACTGCCGTTTCCCGAAGGACTGGCCACGGCCGAAACGCTCAAGTCGATGCACAGCGCCGGCGCGGAGGCGCTGCAAAAGGCGAAGGCCCTGCTCGCCGCCGCCCTGTTTGGGGCCGGCATCAAGTTTTGGAAAGAAGGGCTGCCGCCGCTGGCCGGTTGGCTGGGCCGGAAACTAAGCCGGCCCGACGTGGGCGAGCGGCTGGCCGGCTTCGCCCTGCCCGATGAGATTCCGCTTTGGCCCGCCGTCGTGCATGACTGGTTTCCGCGCGTTCCCAGCGGCCGCCAGCTTATGGAGCGGCTGAACGTGGCCTTTGAAGGTTCGGCCGTGATGATCGCCGTGGGCGCCATCATGGGCCTGCGCGTGGGGGTTTCACTGCTGGTGGGAGCGATCGTGTTTTATGGCGTCATCGGTCCTTGGCTGCTCGATGCGGGCATCGTCGCCAAGCCGGGCTACCGGGGCATCGTGCAATGGACGTTGTGGCCGGCGACCTCGATGCTGGTCACGTCCGGGTTGCTGGCCTTTGCCATGAATTGGCGCACGGTCTTGCGGGCATTCAGCGGGCTGGCCACGATCATGCGCCGCGACGACGACCGCGCCGATCCGCTGGCCGCGGTCGAAGTGCCCGGCTGGTGGTTCGCCGCGGGCACCGTGGTCTCGGGGGCCGCCTGCGTCTATCTGGGCGAGGTCTTTTTTGGCATCGAATGGTGGATGGGCGTGCTGGCGGTCGGGCTGACGTTTGTGCTGTCGCTGGTGGCCGCGCGTGCCACGGGCGAAACAAGCATCACGCCCATCGGCGCCATGGGCAAAATCACGCAACTCATCTACGGAGTCGTGGCGCCTAGCAACATCGCCACCAATCTGATGACCGCGTCGATCACGGCGGGAGCGGCCTCGCACTCGGCCGACTTGCTCACCGACCTGAAAACCGGCTATCTGCTGGGCGCCAATCCGCGCAAGCAGACGATCGCTCAGTTGTTTGGCGTGTTGGCCGGTACGCTGTTTTGCGTGCCGATCTACACCTTGATCGTGCGTCCTGAAGAGCTTGGCGGCACGGAGTGGCCCGCCCCGGCCGCCAAGATGTGGGAAGCGGTCGCCCGGCTGCTTTCCACGGGCATCGGGGCGTTGCCCAAGTACGCCATCGAAGGCATCATCGTTGGCGGCCTGGTGGGAATCGCCCTGACGCTGGCGGAAAGCTTTTTGCCCAAGCAGTATCGCGCGTGGATACCTTCGGCCACCGCTCTAGGCATCGCCGGTGTGGTGCCGGCGGCCAACTCCATCTCCATGTTCCTCGGCGCGTTGGCCGCCTGGATCTTGACCCAAGCCAAGCCGGGCTGGTCGGCCAAGTACATCATCCCCCTTTCGTCCGGCATCATCGCCGGCGAATCGCTGATGGGAGTGGCGATCATCATCTGGCTGCAAGGTCCGCAGTTGATCCACGAGATGTTGCGGATGGGCGGGTGACATGCGAAGCGATCCGTGGGGCGGCCTGCCAGGCCGTCAGCAACAAAGCGACTCCCGGCAATCCGCCGCCGCGCGCGAGCACAATCGCCGCGCCTGGGACACGCTCGTGCGAAACAAACAGCGATTCACCACGCCCGCCGCCGATGACGACCTGCGCGATCCGCTCGGCACGAGCGATCCGCTCGGTTGGCTGGGCGGCGACGTGTCGGGCAAGCGGCTGCTCTGTCTGGCCAGCGGCGGCGGCCGGCAAAGCGCCATCTATGCCGCCGCCGGCGCGTTGGTGACAGTGGTCGATCTCAGTCCTGAAATGCTGGCCATCGATCGGCAGGTGGCGGCCGAACGCGGGCTGCACGTGACCACCATCGAAGCTTCGATGGACGACCTGGGCGCCCTGGCCGCGGCGAGCTTTGACGTTGTCTTGCAGCCGGTCAGCACCTGCTACTTGCCCGAAGTGTTGCCGGTTTATCGCGAGGTGGCGCGGGTCACGGCACCTGGCGGATTGTACTTAAGCCAGCACAAACAACCGACAAGTTTGCAAGCCACCGCGGCGCCCTCGCCCGGTGGTTACGAAGTGACCGAGCCGTATTACCGGCGGGGGCCTTTGCCCGCGGTGAGCGGCAGCCAGCACCGCGAGGAAGGGACGCTGGAGTTTTTGCACCGCTGGGAGCAACTGTTAGGCGGCCTGTGCCGGGCGGGCTTTGTCATTGAAGATGTCGTGGAACCGTTTCTCGGCCTGCCCGACGCCCCGCTGGGCACGTTCGCCCACCGCTGCCATTACGTGCCGCCCTATGTGCGCGTAAAGGCTCGCCGCATGGGCGCAGCGCCGCTGGGTGAATCGCGTTTGTGGGTGCCGGGTAGTTAAATAATCTGGTTCCTCTGACAAAACATGGGTGCCTTCCTACCCCACTTTTCCTACCCCACTTTCCCTACCCCACTTTTCGTGTTGGCGGGCATGCTCTGGCTTGTGCTTCTCGGCGCCTAGCGGCCTGGCTCGATGAAAACCTCAACCGGCAGACCGACGAGCAGGTCGTGCCCGTCGTCCAGGTCGATCAGCACTTCGCGCACGCGGATGTCAAGCCGCTCGCCCGGTTTCAGACGATATTGCGATTTGGGGCGAAAACCGGGCGCGCAATCGCGAACCGTGCCGCGATACGTCTCGCCGTCGCGCGCCGGCACCGAAAGCAAGACGGCTTGACCGGGCGACACGCGTAAACCATCCAACTCTTCCACTTCGGCCCGTACTCGGCTGGCCTGCGCATCGACCACGACGAATAGCTCGCGCTCGTCCGTCGGGCCGGTAAGCTCGCCTGGCTCCGCCGCGCAACGCAGCACTACGCCGGCGACGGGCGCTCGCAGCCGGAGCTTGTCCAGCATCAGCGACGCCGCGCGCACGGTCGTTTCCGCCAGGGTAACCTGAGCGTCGGCGATCGTTTCATCCGGCGTGAGCGTCTCGGGTTGGTCCTGCGATTGTCCGGCGAACAGGCGCTCGCGGTCGGCCTGGGCGATTTTCAGGCGTGTTTCGGCCTCGGCGAGTTGCAATTCCGCCAAGTCGGCATCAAGCTCGGCCAACAGATCGCCCGCCGCGACGGCCGCCCCTTGCCGCGCGTACACTGTCTTAATCCGACCGGTAACTTCAAACCGCGGCGCGATCTCGCGAGTCGCGCCTTCCAGCACGCCTTGCGCGAAGATGCGCGTTTCCGCCGCTCTGGCGCTGGCGGTCGCCGCGTCGGTTTCGTTTCGCGGGCGGTCGCCGGACGGCTGCGAGGAACGCGCCGGCGCGAGTCTCAGCAAGGCGGCGAACAGTGCGCCCGATACAGCCGCCGCGATGGTTACTTGTAAGAGCGAGCGCATGTTTTTTCTCGGTTGATTTGCTGAAATTACGCGGCCGCCTGCCGCCCGATGCCCGGTTCTTGACGCTTCACAGGCCGCCTCAGTCCGCGGCTGTCGCCCACCACGCGGCCATCGTGCAACCGCAAAATGCGGTCAGCCAGCGAGTAAATCCTGGGATCGTGCGTAACCACGATCACCGTTTTTTGTAATTCATGGCACAAGTCCTTGAGCGCGTGCATGGCCTTCAAACCCGATTCCGAGTCGAGCGAGGCGGTGGGTTCATCGGCCAGAATCAAATCGGGATTCGCGGCCAAGGCCCGCGCGAAGGCGACCCGCTGCCGCTGCCCCATGCTTAAGCGAGTGACCCGGTACGACGCCCTCTCTTCAAGCCCCACCAACTGCAACAACTCCAACGCTCGTTCGCGCGCGCGGGCCTTCGGCCAATTCAACAGCGAAAGCGGCACGCTCACGTTTTCCACCGCCGTGAGGGCATTGAACAAATGGAACCGCTGAAACACAAAACCGATACGCTCACGCCGAAAGTGAGCTTGCCCGGCGGCCGACAACTGCCGCGCATCCACCCCCAAAATATCCAATTGCCCGGTATCGGCCGAAAGTACGCAGCCCAGAATGGAAAGCAACGTGGTCTTGCCGCTGCCCGATGGTCCGACCAAAAAGACGCACTCGCCGCGCGCCACCGAAAGATGGACGCCGCGCAGCACCAGGCTCGCCTCACCGCCGTTGCGGTAGCTTTTCGTGAGATCGGCGGCTTGAATTACGATGTTTTGCACGACCGGCTTGCCTTATCCCATGAGTACGATGGCCGGATCGATCCGCCGAATGCGCGCGAACGGCAGCAGCGACGCGGCGAGGCAAATCACCATCACCATGACGACCGCCGCCGCCATCAGCGACAGCGGAATCTCCACCGGCGCCAGCGGCGAATCCCAAAACCGGCGGATGGCCTCCACAATGGCCAATCCACATACCGATCCGGTGCTGGCAATCGCCAGCGACTGGGTGATAATCACCCGGCAGACGTGTCCATCCACGGCGCCCAGCGCTTTGAGCGTGGCATATTCGTCGAGATGGTCGAGCGCGAGGGCGTATAGGCTTTGGGCCACCATCACCAGCCCGATGAACAGCCCCAGCACCGTCGATGCGCCAAAGCTGATGCCGATGCCGGTGCGCTTCATCCAATAGTCGCGCGAGAGGCGAGCGAACTCGTCGGGCGTGAAAACGGCGGCCTCGGGCAGGCGGCGGCGAATGGCCGCGATCGCGCTATCGCGATTCGCGTGTGGCGACAGCTTGACAAGAAAATACGAGCACGCGCCGGGCGTGAGACGGGCGATGCGTCGGGCGGTTTGAAACGTGGTGAAGAGGTACGGCATGGTAATGAAGCCCGTGATGCCATGCGTGCGAGCCACGATCCGCACCCGGTGGCCGTTAATCTCCAGCCAGTCGCCCACGTGCGGATAGCCTAGTTTGGGCGCATCGACGTCGTCAAAACTGACGCTATTCGGCCGCCGCAATTCGTCGGCCGAGCCTTCGACGAAGGACCAGCCCGTGCCAAGCATGGTGGTGGGGTCTGAGCCGACGAGCCAGATGTCTTCGGTGTGGCCGTTATCGAGCGAGGCGAAGCCTCTGCCAAGAGCGTAGGGGCTGGCGATTTCGACGCCCGGTATGCCGCGCAAACGGTCGCCCCAGAGCAGCGACATTTCCTGGGCCAGATCGACATCTTCGATCCGGCGTGGTCCGACCCAAATATCCGCGGCGCAATGATCGACCAGCACGCTGGCCTTGCTCATCAAGCCCAGATAAAGCCCGCCTTGCACGCTGACCAGAACGAGCGAAAAGACCACTCCCGCCAGCCCGGTGAGCAGCTTGCCGCGTTCGCAAATCAGTGTTTTCAGGGCAAAAGAGAGCACAATAGTCGCTCGTCCTCGTGAACAGCGTCGATTCGAGCACCTCGAACACGAGGGTAGGGAAGGGAAGCGGAGCTAAACAACGCGGCAGCCTGCGAAGTGGTCACCCGGTGCAGACGGCGGGATTCTGCCAAAACTTGCCCGGCCGTGCAATAGCGGCTGTGAGCTCGCGGTTGCGCACTCGACCCCATCCAGCTTGGTGCTTGTTGACGATGCCCTCGACTTGCCCGATGGCATCTTCCGCAAGCGTTACTGAATGTCGAGTTGCTAGCGGTCAATTTTGACATCGTCCCCAGGCCCCAACCGCCGTTCGCCAGCCAACCCACGGCACATCAACTCGCATCTGCGCCGTTCCGCGTGCAAAATGCGCTTAACAGTTGCCCTTCTTACCTCCCTTCTTACCTCCCTTCTTACCTCCTTTTTTACTTCCTTTCGTGTGCTTCGTGGTTAACTTAGTTCTCTTCAATGGTCCAGGAAATATCGACACGGGTATGTTGCCCCGGCCTGGCCCGTTCTTCAAGCTGCGACAATAATTCTTTTGCCTTCGGCAACGCCAGATTCACCTGTGAGTCGTGGGCGACGATCTTTCGTTTGTTTCGCGGGGGGTCTGGTCGCTCGGTGTCCGGTTCT
>DASVHB010000449.1:0-14077 GCA_036379195.1 Pirellulales bacterium | reverse complement strand
AAGAACGGCAGTTTCGCAGGTCATGTTTCCTAAGCCCGCATGGGCAGCCTGGAAACCGACCTGCCAATCGCCCATTTCTGTCAACACCAAGTTCATCGGGAAATACACGAAAAGATGTGTAGAACAACGAGGGCTGCGCCCCGGGCTATGGAATGACGCACCTTCGGTGCTGGAAAGCGGCAGGGGCATGCGCGATACCTCCGGAACAAAAATGGAACCAGGCCCACTCTCCCGCGACCGCGAATTTTGCGCAGCCAGGCAGAGCCGCGCTTCGCGGGTTGGGTACTCCGTCACGCTCCTTCGCGGCGATGCCCCGGCGGGGTGCTCACCGGGGCATCGTTGGCCGGATTCGCTTTTCCCAATGGGATGCCTAGCGCGGCCAGCCTCTGCTCCGGCCACCAGCCCAGCGTAACCAATGTTGCTTCGCGGCCGCGCCTAAGAGGATCCGTTGGGCTTTAGGCCGCTTTTTGCAATCGTTGCGGCAGCGTAAACGAATAGAGCATCGTCACGGCGCCGGCCGAGAGCAGGCTCCAGGGCGCCCAATCGCTGGGCACCACGTCGCGCTTGTGGCTGACGGTGCCAAACACGCCTGGTTCTTCGCTGGCGGTCGTCAGCGTGGCTTTTTCCAGCACCAGGCATTCCGCCCCCAGAATGCAACAATAAAGTCCCAACGCCAGGAACAACGCGCGCCACATCGATGAGGTCTCCCCATGCCATAGGGTGGGCCGAACCAAGCGAGTCCAACATTCTCGCTCTATCCGCCTTCATCGGCTGACCGCCCGCAAGCGCTGCCTTTTTCGCGGTCTTGAGTTAGATGCCGCAGCTTCCGAAAGCGCCTTGCGACCGGCCGATTCTGAACCACCGCGAATGAATAATCGGGGCGAGCAAGACGGGCTGAACGGCCCTCCGCCCGCGCGCCGATGTTGTTACGAAGGCCCTCGTGGTCAAGAGCTGGTCGTGGCTGGGGCAGAGGCTCGCCGATGCCCCGGCGCCGGCCAACTGCGGCATCGCCGAGGGACTGCCCAGCCACCGCGGTGAAGTAGCTGGACAATGACGACCGGGCCGGTTGTTCAGTTTGGGCAATCGCGCTATAATGCAGCGGTGGCTCACGGAAAGGCGTTCTTGGGAGTTGGCGCGTTGTCGGCGAAACCCAAACTGCTCTATGTGTGCGGTGTGCGAGACGGCCACAACGCGCGAAGTTTGCCCAGTTGGCTGGAACCGGGCGAAACGTTCGACGTTGTGCGCGTCACGAGCCCGCTGCGCGCCGTCGCGCGGCTGTCGCGCGAGGACTTCGCCGGCATTTTTGTCGACGCCCAGCACGTCCACGAAGCGCTGCAGGTGGGCAAGCTGTTGCAGAACGAGCGCATTCTGCAAGGCATGCCCGACGGCATCGTGCTGTTGGACAGCGACAACACCATTCTCTGGGGCAACGGGCGCCTGCGCGACTGGACCCGCCGCGACCAGATTGCCGGGGCCAATTTCTACGCCGTGCTGGGCAGCCCCGAGATTCTCGGACCGGACTTTTGTCCCTTCCATACGGCCCTGGCCACCGGCACCAGCAGCAGCTCGACGCTTCGCTCCAGCGACAATCGCTATTACCGCGTGCACGCCGCCCCGATGCTCGAAGCCGACGGGCCGCCCAAGCACCTGGTGGTCACCATCCGCGACGTGACCGGCGAGGTCTTGCAACAGCAGAAGCTGGCGGCCATTCACCAGGCGGGCATCGACCTGGCGAATCTCAATCCCGACGAACTGTTCCAGATGACAGTCGAAGAGCGGGTCGAGCTGCTGAAGTCGAACATCCTGCATTACACCCGTGACCTGCTGAACTTCAACGTCGTCGAGATTCGCCTGCTCGACTCGAAGACCGGCAAGCTCGAGCCGCTGCTCTCCGAGGGTCTCATTCCCGAAGCCGCCGACCGCATGCTCTATGCCCAGCCGCAGAACAACGGCGTGACTGGTTTCGTGGCGGCCACCGGTAAAAGCTATCTCTGCGAAGACACCTCGGAAGACCCTCTGTACCTGGCCGGGGCCGCCGGCGCCAAAAGCTCTCTCACCGTGCCGCTGGTGTTGCACGACGAAGTGATCGGCACCTTCAATGTTGAAAGCCCCGAGCCGCGAGCGTTCAGCGAGAGCGACCTGCAATTCCTCGAAATCTTCACCCGCGACGTGGCCTTGGCCTTGAACACGTTGGAATTGCTGGTGGCCGAAAAGGCGAGTACCGCCGCCGAAAGCGTCGAAGCCATCCACAGCGCGGTGGCGTTGCCCGTGGACGACATCCTCAACGACGCCGTCAACATCATGGAGCGATACATCGGCCATGAGCCCGAAGTGGCCGAGCGGCTGCAGCGCATCCTGCGCAACGCCCGCGACATCAAGCAGGTGATTCAAAAGGTCGGCCAGCAGATGGCGCCCAGCCAGGCGCATCCGCAGGCCATGCAGATGAGCGACCGGCCGGCCCTGCGGGGGTTGCAATTGTTAGTGGCCGACGCCGACGAATCGGTGCGTAGCGCCGCCCACAGCCTGCTCGAGCGGTTTGGCTGCGTTGTCGAGACGGCGCATGACGGCGGCGAGGCCATCTTCATGGTCCGCAATCTCAGCGCGGGGCAGAGCTACGACGTGATCATTGCCGACATTCGCCTGCCCGACATGACCGGCTACGAGTTCATGATGAAGCTCCAAACGATCCTGGAGCACGTTCCGCTGGTGTTGATGACGGGCTTTGGATACGACCCGGGCCATTCGATCGTCAAGGCTCGGCAGGCCGGCTTGCCGGCGGGGGCGGTGCTCTATAAGCCGTTCCGTCTGGACCAATTGCTCGAAACCGTCGAGCAGGTCATTCTGGCCCGCGGGGCGCTCGGGCACGCGTAAGCTAAATTGCCGGGCGCAGGTGCCGGGCGCAACAATGTCGCCTTTCGCTTCGCGAAAGTGGCGTTGCCGTCGCGGAGCCTCTTGTTAGATCTATGGAGCGATCCATATCAGTGAACGCAATGCCTAAGAATCCGACGCGCAGGCCACGGTCGAACTGGACGGCGGCTATCGATTTTCTGTATTCGAGAGCGAGGTTGAGGGGCTTGGGGTGTTACACCGTGCATGAGAGCTTGCCGCATCTCGAAAGGCTGGGGTACAATGGAAACTGCGGAACGCGCGGCATCGATTCGATCCTAAGGAGATTTCATGGCAACCGACGCAAGCGGGCTCAGCGGCGAAGCGCAGCAAGTTTTTGAAGCCGCTTTGCGACTGACCGACGTGCAGCGCGCCAAGCTGGCTGATTGTTTGTACGAGAGCGTCGAGCCGACCGCTGACCCGGAATGGGAGAAGGCGTGGGGTGTGGAGATCGCACGGCGCATCGCGGAAATCGACAACGGGAAGGCCGTCTTACACTCCTGGCCAGAAGTGCGGCAGCGAATGCAAGAAGCGATCGATGCAGTACGCAAATCTTAGGACTCATCCTGAGGCCACTGAAGAGATCGCCGAGGCCATCAGTTGGTACGGCGCTCGGAGTGAAGAGGCGGCTGCCGGCTTCATTGAAGCGGTCGAGTCTGCGGTTTCCGCCGTGCTCGCGAACCCCGAAAGGTTCCCTGTCTATATGCACGGCGCGCGTAGTGCACGGGGATATTCTTATAGGTGGAAACGGTTTCCATTTCCCACTGCATCTCTCTCAAAAACCTACGCATGTCGAGCGTTGTACTTCCGCCGGCCGGGCTGAGAGCCGACGGAACCAAATCGGGCGGGTGGTGGCATGCGGCCGATGAACCCGGCCGCATTGTCTGCGACCTTTGCCCGCGCGCTTGCGCGCTGCGGCCCGGCGACCGCGGCTTTTGCTTCGTCCGCGAAAACCGCCACGGAGACATGGTGCTCTCGACCTATGGCCGCAGCACCGGCTTTTGCATCGACCCGATCGAAAAGAAGCCGCTCAATCACTTTTATCCAGGCACCAGCGTGCTGTCGTTCGGCACCGCGGGGTGCAATCTGGGCTGCAAGTTTTGCCAGAATTGGTCGATCTCGAAATCGCGCGAGATCGAGCGACTGAGTGAAGAGGCCACGCCCGCAGCCATCGCCCAGGCCGCCCTGCAGTTGGGCTGCCGCAGCGTGGCGTTTACGTACAACGATCCGGTGATTTGGGCCGAGTATGCCATCGACGTGGCGCGGGCCTGCCGGGCCGCCGGCGTCAAGACGGTGGCGGTCACCGCCGGCTACATTACGCCCGTCGCCCGCGGCCCATTCTATGAAGTCATGGACGCGGCCAACGTCGACCTGAAGGCGTTTACCGAAGAGTTTTATCGGCACGAGACGCTTTCGCATTTGCAGCCGGTGCTCGACACGCTCCGCTGGCTGAAGCACGAAACCAACGTCTGGTTCGAGATTACCAACCTGGTGATTCCGCGGGCCAACGATTCGCTCGACGAAATCAAGCCGATGTGCCACTGGGTGCTCGATAACCTGGGGCCCGACGTGCCGCTGCACTTCACCGCGTTTCATCCTGATTTTCGCATGACCGACCGCGGTCCGACGCCGCCCGAAACGCTGCTGGCCGCGCGGGAGCTTGCTGTTTCGCTAGGCATTCATTATGCCTATGCCGGCAATGTGCATTCGCCCCGCGAAGGCAGCACCTGGTGCCCTGGCTGCGGCCGGCTGCTCATCGAACGCGATTGGTACGACCTGGGCAAATACCAGATGGCGGGCAACCGGTGCGGCGGTTGCGGCCACACCATCGCCGGGCATTTCGACAGCCGGCCCGGCGACTGGGGGCGAAAGCGATTGCCCGTGCGAATTGCCGACTACGCCTCGGCGGGCAGGCGCCCCGCGACTCTCTTGGGAGCAACGACCATGATCGAAACGACTGCCACACCCGAACTGGTTGCGATTGCTCTGCCAGTCGAGCGGCCCGAACTCACCGATAGCCAGAGGCGAAGCTTGCTGCGGGCGGCGGCAAACGTGGTGGCGGCCACGGCGCGGGGGCGGCAGGTGACGCAGGCGGAGGTTGGCCTGAGCGAGTTCGACCGGCAGCCGGTCATGGGGGCGTTTGTCACCTTGAAGCGACAGGGTCGGCTGCGAAGCTGTTGCGGCTCGATGTCACAGAGCATGTCGCTGGCCCAGGCGGTGTTTCACGCGGCTTGCCGGTCGGCGGCAGACGACCATCGTTTTCCGCCGGTCTCGCCCGGCGAGCTGCCGTATCTGGAAATCGACGTTTGGCTGCTGTTTGGCGAGCGTCGCTGCGACGCGCGGGGCGAGGCACGCCGCGAGGCCGTCGTTGTCGGGCGCCACGGGCTGATCATATCGCGCGGGGCACAGCGCGGCCTGCTGTTGCCGGGCGTGGCTGTCGATCACGGACTCGACGCCGACGGATTCTTGCAGCAGGTGTGCATGAAGGCCGGCCTGCCGCCCACCGCCTGGAAAGACCACGACACCGAGCTTTCGCTGTTCGAGGGCGAGATGATCGAGGGCCTGTTGCCCGAACTGACCGACGCCGCCGCGGCCGCTTTCGAGACGCCCGCCTTGACTGCCGACGACTTGCAGTCGCTGGCCGAATTCTGCCGCACGAATATCTTTGCCGCGCTGACCGGCGCCACGCCGAGCTTTTACGCCTTTGGGGTCTCCGACGCCAACGTCAACGGCGTGGCGGTGGCGCTGGAAGACGCGGCGGGCAATCCCTGGGTGCAGGCCGACCAACTTTCGTTCCGCAAGCCGATGCCGCTGCAAGCCACGCTGTATGCCTTGGCCGAGCAACTGGGCCGGGCCATCGGGCAAGGCGAAATCGATCCGCGCCGATTGATCGATCCCCGCCGATTGGCACAAGTGCCCGTCCATCTGAGCGTGCTGTTCGATCCGGCGATGCACGGCACCATCGAGAAGCCCGACTTACGCGGCATCGACCCGGCGCGACGCGCGGTTGTGGCCGTCGAGGGCGATCGCTCGGCCATCGTCTGGAACCAGCAGGCCGACGCCGGATCGTTGGTAACCGAAGCAGCGAAATTGGCGCGGATCAACACGCCCGAGTCCGCATCGCTGTTTAGCTTCGCAGCCATGAGCAACGGCCCGCGCATGAGCGTGGCCAATGTGTCGCGGCCGCAGGCCGGGCCGAGCGTTCGTCCGGCGGCGGTGGCCGGCAGCTTTTATCCCGCCGATTCCGCCGAGCTGAGCCGGATGATCGATGGCTTTCTGGCAGGCGAAGCGGTGCGGCCCGAGGCGGTTCCCGCGGTGATGGTGCCGCACGCGGGCCTGAAGTACTCTGGCCAGATTGCCGCCGACGTGCTGCGGCGGGTGGCGATTCCCGAAAACGTGATCGTCATTGGCCCCAAGCACACGCGGCTGGGGGTCGATTGGTCGGTGGCGCCGCACGAGACCTGGTCGATTCCTGGCGCCAACCTCGCTGCCGATCCGGAACTGGCGCGGGCCTTGGTCGAGGCGATTCCCGGATTGGAACTCGACGCCGCCGCGCATCTGCAAGAACACGCCATCGAAGTCGAACTGCCGCTGATCGCCCGGCTCGCGCCGCAGGCCCGCGTGACGGGCATCGCCATCGGCTCGGGCAATCTCGCTCGCTGCCGCGCGTTTGCCCAGGGGTTGGCGAATTGCCTGCGCGAGCGGTCACAGCCGACGCTGTTGGTCATCTCCAGCGACATGAATCACTTTGCCAGCGACGCCGAAAACCGCCGGCTCGATGAACTGGCCCTGGCCGCGCTGGAAACGCTCGACCCCGCCGAGTTGTATGAGACGGTGACGCGGCAGCACATCAGCATGTGCGGCGTGCTGCCGGCGGTGATCGTCATGGAAACACTCAAACAACTGGGCAAGCTCGACGGTTGCCGCCGCGTCGGTTACGCCACCAGCGGTGACGTGACCGGCGATCGCAGCCGCGTCGTGGGGTATGCCGGCCTGCTGCTGGGCGGCTCAGACCTCTAATGAAAGCCTAAGGGCCCCACACGCTAATTCGACGCACAAGCAGGGGGTGATGAAATGCTTGCTTATCGCGATCGTGCGCCGTAGGATCGCCGTTGAAGCCGCTCCGATTCACTTAGCTCAGGAGGCGAGAGGTTTATGTGGCGAACTCGGATATTGATCGCGATTTTGGTTGTCTTGGTCGTCGTCGCGGGCGTGTTCGTTTATCGGCAACAGAAGTTCAAAGAGTTGCACGAAGCGCACTGGGCCAAGATGGCAGATCGCGCGATTCACTACACGGTGGCCAACGGTGGACCCGGCCGGGGCCTCGGACTAACCGCCGAAGATGTGGCCGCGCCGGTCGCCGAATCGCTGCCGGGGCCGCCGATAGCGATCAACAAGCGGGAATTGCCGTGGACCGATGGACACGCCGCCAATGGCGTGTTGACCCGCTTTGACGGCTGTCTTCCAGCAGGCGACGATCGCGACGTCATTTGGCAAGCAGCCGATCTATACCTGGCGACCGCGCCGGACAAGCTGAAACGCGTTTGGACGGCCAACTTAGCTGACGGCCAGTTTGGGCGTGAGCAGTCCTATGTCTGTTTCGATGGGCGCTACCTGTGGGCGCCGCTGAATCGTGCGCGCGGCCTGCCGCAACTGATCGTGGTCGATCCGCAAAGCGAGCAGGTTTGGGAATACACTGATCCCGATGGTTCGCTCCCTGGCGTCACGATTCAAACGTCTTCGACGGTACACGAATGTCGTTTGGCGGTGGCGCCGGTTTCGCCCGGAAAGATTTGCGCTGTAGCGAGGTGGTGGGTTCCCGAGTCACAGGCGGGTACCGATCAACCGAGCGGTGCACCAATGTCGCGCGGCGGTGTCGTTCGCGGTGAAATAAAGTTCTGGATGGGAACCTTTGAATTCGATCCTCCCCAGCAACGCGCCGCCGTGCAGTTCGCCGTGGATTCTTCCATTGCCATGGCGGCTGGACCGGTGGAGATGACGACACTTGGCCGGGGCAGCACGATGCGCATTATCGTTGGACGCGGCGGCGACCTTCCACAGCTCATTATCGACCCGGAGGCCCGGCGGGTAAGTTTGGCGCCGTCGGCGCCGGCTCAGGGAATGGGCACATCGCCCCTGAGTTCTGGCCGATTTGCAATCCACGACGGTGCCTTTTGGTGGATGATGAACGTATCGAGTTTACAGGTAGCGACGGGGCTGGCGGCTGGCTTCCAGGGCATGCCCATGCTCGTAACGTGCGGTCTTCCCAGCCTGAAAGAACACGTGGTGCTGCGACAAGTGCCGGTAGGGTTGTTGGTGTCCAATGGGAGCGATTTGCACATCATCGGCGACCGCTGCTGGCGACTGCGCGGCACTGGGCCCCGGTTGCAAGAACTCGCTGGCGAGCCTCCGTGGCAGTTTGTCGACTACGCTCACCGCGGCCTCAACAGCGGCGGCGCGTCGGGAGGCAATATCGTAGGAATCAGAGATTTTATGTTTATGAGAACCGCGGCGCCTGTGCGGGGCGACCTCGATGGACTGCGCCTCGTCGCCCGGAGCGCCGTATTCGGATTGTTAGTCTCGGTCACCAGCGCGCCTGGTTCAGCGGAGACGCATGAGACGATGTACGAACTAACGATTCCCACAGGAAGTAGCGAACAGGCATCCCCGGCACCAGCGAACGAATAAACGAGCGCGGCGGAGTCGAGGAAAGGGGCAGCGTGTCGATGCTGACCGGAGGTAAGCATGATCGGATGCAAGCGATCGTAGTGCATCGGCGGCCGACCACGTCAGCGTGTGCGTAAGTTATACGTGAGCGCGATCGAGAGCCAGGCTGGCCGATTTGACCGCCGACATTTACACTGGAGGCCAGGATGCGGTAGCCGGCGTCCCCGTACATTCGCTGCACCTTGCGACGGGCCTTCCACGTGTCTTGGCGTCTTGTCAATTCGGCAGTTTTGATTGGCTGGCTCATGCTGCCGCTGGGGCCGGCCAATGCCCAGGACGAGCCGGAGTATGACGCCGTCGAACGCGATCATTGGTCGTTCGTGCCGCGCGGAAATCCGCAGCCGCCGGTAAGCGACGATTCCACCGATCGGGCCTGGGTCGCCAACGAAATCGACGCCTTCGTGCTTGCCCGCCTGCGCGAAGCCGGCTTGCGGCCCTCGCCGCCCGCCGATCGGGCAACGTTGATCCGGCGGCTGACCTTCGACCTGACCGGCTTGCCTCCGTCGCCCGATGAGGTGGCAGCGTTCGTCAGCGATTCTTCGCCGCAGGCCTACGAAGCGCTGGTCGAGCGGCTGCTCGCCAGCCCACACTACGGCGAGCGCTGGGCCAGGCACTGGCTCGACGTGGTGCGTTACGCCGAGACTGAGGGCTTTGAGTACGACAATTACCTGCCCGGCGCGTGGCGGTATCGCGACTACGTGATCGAGTCGCTCAACGCCGACAAGCCCTACGATCAGTTTGTACGCGAGCAAGTGGCGGGCGACGAGTTGGCGCCCGACGATCCGGCGTTGCAAGTGGCGGCTGGATTCTACCGGCTTGGTCCGGTGCGGCGCAACGCGGGCAATCAGGAAGTGGCCGGCAGCCGCAACGAAGTGCTCACCGAAATGACCAACACCATCGGCTCGGTGTTTTTGGGGCTGACCGTCGGCTGCGCCCGTTGCCACGACCACATGTACGACGCCATCCGGCAGAAAGACTATTACCGGCTCGAGGCATTTTTGGCCGCGACGCACGAGCGCAACATCCCCTTGGCCGACGCCGAACAATTGGCCGCCTGGCAATCGCGCACCGACGCCCTCAAGGCCGAGATCAAGCAGCTTGGCAAATCGCTGGCAGCGGCCGGCGGCGAGACGCGCGAAGCACTGACGGCGCAGTTGAAACAGCTCGATGCCCAGTTGCCGCCGCCGCTGCCGACCATTTGCACCATCGAAGACCGCGCCGCGGAGCGAACCACGATTCATGTGTTGCAGCGCGGCAATTGGGATCAGCCGCGAGAGACCGTGGGCATGCGGGTGCTGGGCGTGCTGCTGCCCGAAGGCGCGGCCGAATTGCCTCCAGACACGCTCCAGGCACGCACACGGTTGGCCCAATGGCTGACTTCGCCCGAACATCCGCTGACGGCGCGCGTGATGGTCAATCGCGTGTGGCAAGAGCATTTTGGCAGCGGCATCGTGGCCACGCCCAACGATTTCGGCGTGAATGGCGACTCGCCGAGTCATCCCGAGCTGCTCGATTGGCTGGCGAATCGCTTCGTGGCCGAGGGGTGGCGGTTGAAGCCGCTGCACCGGATGATCGTGCTCAGCAACACCTATCGGCAGTCGACAAGACCGGCGGAAACCGCGCGTGCCGCCGCCATCGATCCAAACAACCGCTTGCTCTGGCGATTCAATCGCCGGCGGCTCGAAGCCGAAGAAATCCGCGACGCCATGCTGGCCGTGGCGGGCAAGCTGAACCTCAAGGCCGGTGGCCCCAGCGTGGTGACACCGGTCGAAAGCGACCTGGTCGATCTGCTCTACAAGCCGTCGCAGTGGAACGTGACGCCTGACCGCGACGAGCATTTTCGCCGCTCGATCTATCTGCTGGCCAAGCGCAATCTGCGGTTGCCCTTTATGGAAGTGTTCGATCAGCCCGACGCCCAAACAAGCTGCGCACGCCGTGAATCAAGTACGCACGCCCCGCAAGCGTTGGAACTGCTGAACGGGCAATTGTCCAACGAGCTGGCCGATGCCTTGGCCGATCGGCTGCGACGCGAGGCCGGTGCGGATGCCGCCCGACAAATCGAGCTGGCGTTTCGGCTCGTCGCCGGTCGCCCACCCAGCGAAACCGAAGCCGCCCGCGCCCGTGTCTTTGTTTGCAATCAGCCGCTGCGCGAGTTCGCCTTGGCAATGCTGAACCTGAACGCCTTCTTATACGTCGATTGAAGATGCACTTCCGACCGACCACCACCCGCCGCGAGTTTGTCGAGCGCGCCTTCTGCGGCTTTGGCTCGCTTGCGTTGGCCTCGCTGATCGACGCCGAGCGGGCAAGAGCCGACGCCGCGAGGCCGCTGGCGCCCAAACCGGCGCATCGGCCCGAGCCGCCGGCGAAGGCCGTCATCTTTCTGTTCATGGCCGGCGGCCCGAGCCACCTGGAAACCTTTGACCCCAAGCCGCTGCTGAATCGGCTTGACGGCCAGGCGCGACCGGCCCAGTTCGGCGAGGCGAAATACCAATTCATTGCCAAAGACGCCCGGCTGCTGGGCAGCAAGCGGCGCTTCGAGCGGCACGGAGAGAGCGGCATCGAAGTCTCGGACCTGTTCCCCAACCTGGCTGGCTGCATCGACGACATGGCGGTGCTGCGCTCGTGCCACGGCGATATGGTGGTCCACTCGGCTGCCCAGTACCAACTTTTCAGCGGGCGCACCATGCCGGGCTTTCCCAGCATGGGTTCCTGGGTAATTTATGGGTTGGGTTCCGAGAGCGACTCGTTGCCATCGTATGTGGTGATGCCCGATCATCACGGAGCACTCGAGGCAGGCCAGCCCATGTACACCAACGGCTTTTTGCCGGCGGTCTATCAACCGACGATGCTGCGGTCGGGCGAGCGTCCGCTACGAAACCTAGAACTGCCGGCGGGAATTTCGCGTGACGCGCGGCGGCGGACGATCGAGCTGATTCGGGAGCTGAATCAAGCCTCGCTCGACGGCGCCCCGATCACTGGGGCCGACGACGAGCTGAACGCCCGCATCGGCGCTTACGATCTGGCATTCAAGATGCAGAGCGAGGCACCCGAAGTGTTCGACTTGCGGCGTGAGACGCAGGCCACGCTCGATTTGTACGGCGTCGGCCGCGAACCAACCGACGATTACGGCCGGCGCTGTCTGCTGGCCCGGCGGCTGGTCGAGCGCGGCGTGCGGTTCACGGTGGTTGTGTCTGGGGGTGGGGCGGGCAACATGCAATGGGACGCCCATAACGATATCGAAGAGAACCACCAGCGTTTGGCGGCCCAGACTGACCGCCCGGTGGCCGGCTTGCTGACCGATCTCAAGCACCGGGGCCTGCTCGATTCAACGCTGGTCTTATGGGGTGGCGAGTTTGGCCGCTCGCCCGAGGCCCAGGGCGGCAAAGGTCGTGATCATCACAATCTGGGTTTTTCGCTGTGGATGGCCGGGGGCGGTGTGCGAGGCGGCCGCGTCGTGGGCGCGACCGATGAAATCGGCCTTCGGGCGGTGGAGAATCCCTATCATTTCCGCGATGTCCACACCACTCTGCTGCACCAGCTCGGTCTCGATCAAGAGGCGTTGAGCTACTTGCACCTGGGCCGCAAAGAACGGCTCACCGAGATCCGTGGCCGAGTGATTCAAGAGATGGTTTGAAACCGGCGGATCGGTTTTTGGCAAACGAGATCGGCGCTGGCCCGAGATCGGCGCTGGCCCGTAGGATGACCTTCCTAGCCCGCGTTGCGCACCAGACCACACCAACCCGAAGCGTAAGCGAGGACAAGAACCCGACTTACCTCGCTTACGCTTCGGGTTGGTATGGGGCGCAATGCGGGCTAGGTCGTCCATGCAGCCTCAACTTGTTTACCGGCGGTCCGGGTCCGCTGCTTTGTTTTCAATGCCCGATCGCGTATAGTCATGGCCAGTGGCGCGGCCGGTTGTTAATCGAGGAACTGTATTGATGGCTCGCTGCTTTTGCTCGACGACATGTTTCGCGCTCTTATTGTTCAGCGCCGCAGCCTCCGGGGCGGATGCGCCCGAAACAGCAGCTAAGCCGGATGGCAAGCCCGCCGCGCAGCAGGACCAAACGGCGGCCAACGAGCCACGGCAGATTCCTACGAAGGGAACGATGTTGGTCCGCGTCGTCGGCGCCGATGGCCAGCCCATCGAGGGCGCCAAGCTCTTCGCGAATGTGAACTGGTTGAATCAAAACGCAGCCAAGCCGAATTGGGTGATTGACAATCAACACTATCTAACCGGCCGCGACGGCACAGCCGAGATCAAACTGCCCAAGCTGGTCGAAGACGTGCGGCTTTGGGCCCGCAAAGAGGGCCAGGTGCCGATGTTCGCCATTTGGTGGCCCAAGGTGGATCCCAAGTTAGTCGCCATGCCGGAGGAGTTCACCTATCACCTGCAAACGGGAACAACCTTAGGCGGTATGGTCACTAACGACGCGGGCGAACCCATCGTGGGAGTTAACGTGGAAGTGTCGTATCACGGAACCAATTTTCGAAAGACCGGTGGCCGCGCCGTTTTTGACAACTGGCTCGCGTTGGGCGACGGCGCAGTCGGCACCGACTCCAACGGGCGTTGGCAACTGAACAATGTGCCGCCTGGCGACGATATCGACGTGCGCCTGCGGCTAAGTCATTCCAAATACCTCGGCGACGACGACTGGGGCCGGCTGCAAAGAGAGCAGCACATTACCTTGGCGGCCTTGCGCGACGAAACGGCCGTAATCGTCATGCCTCGTGGATCCGTCGTATCGGGAAAAGTGACCGATTCCGAGGGCCGTCCGCTCAAAGACGCGGTCGTGATCTGGGGCGATCGGCCGGCCCGCGAGCCGGGCAGCCAAGAGGTACGCACCGATGACCGGGGCACTTATCGGTTTCCGCCGCTGCCGCCGGGGCTGATGCACGTAACGGTCGTCGCCGAAGGTTGGATGCCCATCCGCACCGAGATTCAGATTCCGCGACGCCCGCTGCCGGTCGATTTTGCTTTGAAGCAAGGCAACAAGTTGCAACTCCGCTTTATCGATGAATCAGGCGAAACCATTCCACGGGTAGAGGTAACGATTCAGAAATGGCAGGGCGCGGAGTCGCTCTATAATGATCAAGATCCGGAACTCGTACGCACGAGGGTCCCGCGCAAAGCGGGCTTCGATGGAGTGTACGAGTGGAGTTGGGCGCCCGACAGCCCGGTGGAGTTCGAGTTCTTCCGGCCTGGATATGCCAAGAAAACCGCGAGCATCGCCGCCGACGGCCGCGAGCACGTAATCACGCTCACCGATGCTGCCAAACCGAGCGATTGAGCCTTAGCTGCCTCTGCTTCGTTTTCTTCGTTTCCTTCTGTTCAAAAACTATTACCCGCCCGCACGGCGGTGGTAATATTCGTCCGACGCGGCGAAGCCCGCGATCACGTCCTCATTGCTGTAGCCGTGCTCGAAAGCGATCACCCAACTGCTGACCTCGGCAGGGCTGGCAGATC
>DASVHB010000448.1:0-4300 GCA_036379195.1 Pirellulales bacterium | reverse complement strand
TTGCTGCAAAGCGCCGGCCAGATCGCAGGCTCGATCACCCGCCACGATCCGCTGCACGCTGAGCGACGTGAACGGCGCCGCCAATCGCCGCGACCGCAGCGCCGCCGCCAGCGCTGGCAGCTCGCCGTCGGTAAGTGCCGCGAAAGGCGCGCTCATGTCTGGCCCGCCGCAAAGAACTCGATGCCCAGGTTGTCGACCGTGGGCGTGACCAACGCTCGATCAAGAAAATCGTTGTGTTGCTCGCAGGAAGTCTCGGCGATCAACAGGCAACCGTGACAGGCAGCCCCCAGGAGAAACCGCCGCTCGTGCGCGTTTTGTGGCTCGTGCTGCGCGCACACGGGATCGTTGGAACACAATTCGCCGAGCCGCAGCGCCGCGCGGACGTGTTCGTGAACGCGGCGGCCGACCTCGACCAAACCGCCGAGCGTCCCCTCGGCGTCGCTGCTGCCGGTGTGGAGCAAGATTCCATAGCCGAAATGGTGGATCGCGTAAATCCGCTCGCGAATCGAGCTGGCGGGATAACCACATTCCAGGGCGACCGCGGTGATCAGCATGTGAGAGAGGGAGTGTAGCAGGATGTACGGCATGCCGGGAAACTTGCGGTGCGTGCCCTGATGCTCCGCCTTCCAGCAGTCAAAACCCGCCAGCAGCTTGCGGCCCCGCGCTTGCACGTCGGGCCGGTCGGCCCAGGCCTCGATGCGCTGGCGGTTGAACTGCAAAAACACGCCTTCACCTTTGTTTTCGATGGCCGGCAGCCACGAGACTTCGCGGGCCAAGGCCGCCCGCCGGACGCCCATTTCCAATTCACCTTCAATGTCGGGCGCGGCCGCTTCAAATCGCGTGAAGCCCACCTGAGCCACCACTTCGCGCAGGCGATGCACGAGCACCACGCGCTCGACCGCGTTCATCCAGGGCGTGTCCCAAACATTCTTGGGCAAGGCCCGCGCGAAAAAGTTGCCGTCGGGGCGGTCTGCGCCCAGCTCTTCTTTGCTGGCGATGAGCGTCTCCAGTTCGGCTTGCTTGACCGACTTGGGGCTTTCGAGTTGAAAGCCGCGTTTCGCCTGTACGGCCGCGAAAACGTCCTCGTCGGAAAAACCTTCCAGGGCCTCCTTCACCTTCGCCTTCTTGCGCTCGTACTTGAGCTGATCGAGGTCTTCGACCACTTCAATGAACTCCCAGGCGGCCACGACGGCGGCGGCAAGGGCCTCATCGCGATCGGGCAGCGAAATCACGCTCATCTGTTGCGGGAAATAAGCGTTGCTCGCCGTGCGAATCAGCAAGCGGTTCGGCTCGCCGCACTTCTCGTGATTATGGATATCGCGGCCGAGCCACGGCCGCCCGCCATCGCAGTTGCCCAAGACGCGCGGCTCCTTGGCCGCCACGCCCAGATTGCGCCGCTGCCCGCACTCGCAGCGCACCCAAACATCGTCCAAATTGCCGCTCGTGCCGTGCTCGTCAAGCCACAGTTGAAGCCGGCAAGCGGATGCTCCCTCGTGAACGAAAGCCTGCCAGTCGATATCGCCAATATGCCCCGACCGGCAAGCGCGAATGAACCGCACGGGCACCACCGTGAGCTTCTTCTTGTCCTTGTTGGTGAATTTGCCCTTCGACAGCGAGCGGCGATGCACCAACATGCGCGAGCGAACCGGGGAATCTTTTTCCATGACAACCTCCTGGGTGATGAACCACTCGGGAAATTGCCAGCAGGTAATGCCGGTCGCCGGCGCCGCGGGCTCGTCCTGGGCGGGCGGCGGCGTCAGCAGCCGTAGTTCCGGCGCGCCGAGCAGTCGTTTCAGCTTCTCAATCAGCCGCGCTTCATGCACTTCGTCGCCCCCGGCCGACCAAAATTCCAAACCGCCCACCAGCACCGAATGCTTGGGCAGCTCCAGCGTGGCGCCGGGGCCAAAGCTGGTTACCACCTGGCTTTGGCGGATTTCTCCGTGCGGGCGCTTGGCGCCTTTCTTGCTCATGCGTCATCCTCCTCAATCTCCACGTTGTCCAGCGTTCTGAGCCAAAGGTTGACGCTCGGCTCCACGTCGCGCAGCGAGCGATTAGCGCGAAATTTCAGCTTCTTGTTCGTAGGCGGAAGACGCTTCAGGTCGGGATGAAGAAACTCGTAGAGCAGCCGCTGCGCGGCGCCCACCTCCACCTGGTACTGCAACTCGGCGTTGGCGCTCTGCAATTCCTGGGCAGTCTTGCTCCAATCGTCCAACAAGTCGGCGGCGCGTGCTCGCACGCGCTGTTTCAGGCTCGCCGCGTCGGTCGGATCGACCTTGGCATGCGAGGCCGCGCGCTCCGCCAACGCGTCGGCCACGAACTCCAGGCTCGGCCGCTCGTGCAAGATGGCGCCGGCCCCCTTCGCCGGCGTCATCGGCAAATGGCCCTGCCGCGCCAGCGCCACCAACGTGCCCGCCAGACCGCGGTCGAGCGCCCGCGGCGAAAAAGGCGTGACGCTAGTCGCTTCCACACTGCGATAAAACGTCTGGTGGTAACTGGCGAACCGCTCGTAGTGCGAGCGATCGCGCGGCTTGTGGATGTTGAGAATGGTCACCACCAGCCCCGGCCGCTGTTCGTCGCGGCCGACGCGGCTGGTGGCCTGAATGTATTCGGCGCTCGTCTTGGGCTGGCCCATCACCACCATCAAACCCAGCCTCACGATGTCGAGACCGACCGAAATCATGTTGGTCGCGATCGCCACGTCGACGTGTTCTTTTTCTTTCTGATCGAACGGCAGCGACAGCCGCCGCCTGGCCTCGGCCACCTTGTCGGTGGAGACACGACTGGTCAGCTCGACCACCTCATAGGCGATCGTCCGCGAGGCGAACAGCCCTGTTGGCTCGCCGACTCGCGTGCGTGTGCCATAGCCCTCCAGACGATTGACGACTTCATCTTCGACGATGCGCCGCGCGCCGCCCAGTTCGCGCAAACTGTTAAAATAACCCAACAGCGTCAGGTAGGCGTCGGCCGCGTTGGCGGCGCTCTTTGGCCCGGCCTCGTACGCCTTCTGTCCCGCCCCCAGCAGCGCGAAAAACACCCGCAACATCACCACCTTGGGGCTGCGGCCCTGCGCGGCCACGCCCAGGTACATGCGGGCGTTGCTTTGCTCTCTGGAATGCACCACCGCGAAAAACGAATCTCGCCGATCCGGCCCAGGCGGCGGAAAAATATCCACCATGCGCCGATTGAAGAGGGCCTGAATCTGGTTTTCGGCCCGCCGCACCGTGGCGGTGGAGGCCACGATCTTGGGCCCGATTCTCCGCGCGCCGATCGTGCGCGTGGAAAGCTCGTCGATCGCCGTTTCATACAGCCCGACCATCGTTCCCAGCGGCCCCGAAATCAGGTGCAGCTCATCCTGAATCACCAAATCGGGCGGCAACAATCGCTCGCCGGGCAGCAGTTGCCCGCGCGCCGGCGCGCAAGGGCCATAAAAGCCTTGCTTGTCAAATCGCTGCACGCGGCCGAAGAAGCCGCCCACTTCGCCGGTCCACGGCATGGCGGCGAATTTATCGACCGTGGCGATCATGAAGCACGGCAGTCGGCGATAAATCGGTTCGTCAACCGCCAGCACCGGCAACGAGCGACCGCGCGTGAAGGCGCACGCGCGGTTGACGCACAGAATGCGTAGATCGGTCGGATAATCGGGGTTCGGCAAAAGCTGAAACGAGGCGGGTTTGAACTTCGTGCCGCACCACGGGCATTCTTCCAGCGGAATGGGCGAAGGTTTGCGGTCGTCGTTCTTGAAGGCGATGGTTTTGGCCCGCGCCGAGTCTGCCTTGTTGTCGCCCTTTTCGCCCATCACGTTGGGCGTGGCGGCCTTGCCCACCCACAGGCCGATTTCAAACGGCCACTCGCCCAGTTTTTCCACGTCTTGCTGGCGCTCCAGTTCCAGCGCGCAGATCAACGTGGCCGCGCGGCCGAGCTGATCGAGCGTCAGCAGTCGCAGCGTGTAACGCATCAACACGCTCAAGCCGGCCGAGGCGATGCCGGGGTTTTCCAGACGCCGCAGCACCAGCGTGAAGGCGGCCAGGCCCAAATAGGCTTCGGTTTTGCCGCCGCCCGTGGGAAAGAAGAGCAAATCGACGACGCCACGGTCGTCATGCGTCGGATCGGCGATACCCGGCAGATTCATCAGCAAAAACGCCAATTGAAACGGCCGCCATTCGGGGACCACGTTGGGCCGGCGCTGGCGGGCGGCGCGGGCCATGGCCCGGTTCATCAGCCGGAAGGCCTGCAAGAGGGGCGGATCGGCCAAGGCATCGAGGCCGGCGGCGAGCCGTTCGGCGGCGCTGGCGGCGCGGTG
>DASVHB010000447.1:0-4913 GCA_036379195.1 Pirellulales bacterium | reverse complement strand
TGACACACGAGGTAAACGCCGGGCAAAGCCAGAAATTGGGGCCACGTGTCAGTTCGTAACTTCCGGCGATGCCAACCGCCGCGGTCGCTACGAGGAAACCACTGGCTAGCCGGCGTGGAAGCCGCGTCCAAGCCAGGACCGCCAGACCGGCCAGGGCGGGGGCCAGCACAACGTAGCCGTTGTTCTCCATTCTCGGGTTGATGAGCGCCAGGCAGCCGCAAGTCAGCGTCAAGACATACACTCCCGCTCGTGCGGCGCTCATGTGCCGGCGCGCAGCATGGCAAAGGCAAATTGCAACCATCGCCACTAACGCCCGGATCGCCGGTTGAAGGTACATCGGCATGGTAATACCGGTCGCGGCCAGCATTCCAAACAGGTCGGCGTGCGGGTTGGCAGCGCCGGGAGCGCCCGCCCGGCATAGTTTTGAGAGGCACGCCCCGTATTGTTGCCAAACGTAATGCGGGTCATGCAGAAGAAACGGCGCCGCCACGACGATCAACAAACCCGTCGCCAAAGTGGGGATGATACGACGGTCGACTGCGGCGGCCACCATCATGGGAAAGGCCATCAATGGCTTGAGTGCCAGTCCTAGGCAAAGCCAAGCCGCCGCCGCCCGGCGTTGCCGCGCAGCGAGTGCGACGAACGCCAGAGCCGTGAGCGAAGCCAAGAGCAAGTTCATTTGGCCGTTGCGGGCCGAGGCCAGCGCTGGCGGAATCGCCGTAAGGGTGGCCAACAAGAAAACCGCCGCTTTGCGACGCTGCCCCAAGAGCAGCGCAAGCCGCCACATAGCGGCAATGAGGGCCGACATCCCAGCCGCACGCCAGGCTAGCTCTCCCCAGGGCGATGGTAGATACGCGAAAGGGGCGAATAGCAGAGCGGCCTGCGGAAGGTACAAGAACCCGTGCGGCCCTTCTTCATACAGTGGCAAACCGCCAAACCAGTTGCGGCAAGCACGGAAATAGTTGGGCGTAACCGATCGGCCCATCGGATCCGCTACCACCGCGACCGCGATAACAACGGCGAACACCCCCCAGGCCATCCAGGCGCTGCGGACGGGGGTCAGCGATCCCGCCATGACGAGTCATCCTTGCATCGAGATCGAACTCGTCTGTCGCCGTCCCGGCGAGGCAGCAGACAAGCCCAGATGCGTCATTTGTTGCCGAAATCACTCGCACTGACCAGATCAATTCGGCAATCGATGGGCTGGCAACACGAAGATCTCGCGTCCCCAGCCCCTCTGATTTAAACAGACGGTTCAATTCGCCTAGAGTCGCAGCCAGCGGCTGCCGATCTTCGCGCAGGCGTAGCTCAGCCCGATTGTTACGGCCAGACAGCCGCCGCACCACACCGCCGCGGAACCACCTGACGACAAATCCAGCCAGGCCGGTTTGCTGAGCGAAATCACGACTGCCAGCCCGTAAACCCCCGCGCTGGCCGAGAACAAAAACATTCCCACCCGCAGGGTGCTGTAGTCGGGCAGCAACGCCAGCCACACGGCATACGCCAACTGCGCACCGGCCAACAGCAGCATGGCCTGAGCCCACGCCGGTGCGGTGTTTAATCGCAAGTGACTTACCGCGGGCGCGGCGCAAAGCACGATGGCAAACGGCAGCAAGCTGGCCAGCCAATAGACGACCTCCAGTTGCGCGACCGTCGCGCGATGGATGGGATACTGACCAATGGTGTCGCGCGTCGCCCAGGCCCACCAGGTGGTTCCAAGCATCGCGGGCGTGGCGATGGCGGCCCGCGGCGGCGCAGCCCTCGCCGAAAGTGGTGGAAGCAGCGGCGGCGGTGGTGGTGGCGCCGGCAGCGGCGGCGGCACCGCGGCCACAGGCGGCGCAGGCGCCGGGGACGAGACAGGATCCGTCGCGGCAGTCATCGCCGGCGCGGCAGACGCCAAGAAGCTGACGAGTGCTGGGTCTTCGAACGCGGAAGTGCTTGCGATTGGCCCGATTTCAAGCGTCGCAGCAAGCTCCGGTGGCTCGGCGTGCGTCGCGCCGGTCCCAGTCGCCTCGACCGCAGCCGACGCCGGCAACGCGGGTTCGTCTTGCGGTAACTTAAAATCGGGCGGCGTAGGGTCAAGACCTGAAGGGGCGACGTCGGGCAGTGGGGGCGCGTTCTTCTTCGCCGCCTGCTCGCTAATCGCCGCCAGCTTCGCGGCGATGCCGATTTCGGTCTCGCGCGTCAAAAACTCAGCCGCAAGCTGATCGAAACTTCGCGGTCGGCCCGCGGCCGCCTGGTCGCCCACGACCACAACCACCTCGCCGTTCGACGGCTGTTTCGGTCGCCGGCGCGGCAGGCTTGTCGTGGGCACAACGACCCGCTCTCGACACACCGGACAACGTCCCTTTTTGCCCACACGGTGGTCGGGCACTTTCAGCCGGTGCCCCAGAGGGCAATAGAATCGGATCGACATGCCACGCCGCCGAAAGCGAAGAGAAATGAGGGCCTCTCATCCAGTTTTAGTCCGGTCGCGGGCGCCGTCAAGCATGCGGTCGAGGCACGTTTTCGACGCTAGCGCCCCAATCGTGAGTTGCTACCGATTCCTCGGAAAATGTGGCACAGCCGCCCCCGGCTGTGGCTACCTGTTCGACGCCTCTCTTGACAGACCCAGCAAGATCCCTAGGCTAGATAGTTTTCCCGCGCCCGCCCAAGGCCGGTGCCATTCGCCGCCTGGAGGTTTTTCATGGCCGTACCGAAACGCAAACACTCCAACGCCCGTAGCGGCAGCCGCCGGGCGCACGACTTCAAAAAGCCCAAGCAACTGCACTATTGCCCGCAGTGCAGCACCGCCCTGCCCTCGCACGTGGTCTGCCCGAACTGCGGCTACTATATGGGCCGAACCGTCGTGGAGACGGGCGAATAGCCGTGGGCAAAGTCGCATTTCTGTTCCCCGGCCAGGGCGCCCAGAGCGTTGGCATGGGGCGCGAATTGGTCGAAGCGTCGCCGCAGGCCCGGCGGCTGTTCGAGCAAGCAGGCCAGTTGCTGGGCTACGATCTGGCAACGCTCTGCTTCGAGGGGCCGGCCGAGCGGCTCGATTCGACCGTATATAGCCAACCCGCGTTGTTCGTAGCCAGCCTGGCGGCGCTCGCGCACCTTCGCTCGCAATCGCCCGAGCTGGTCGAAAGCTGCCAGGCGGCCGCCGGGCTGAGTCTGGGTGAATATACCGCCTTGGTGTTTGCTGACGTGCTCGACTTTGAGACCGGACTGCGGTTGGTCGAGCGGCGCGGCGCGGCCATGCAGCAAGCCGCCGATGCCACGCCCAGCGGCATGGTGAGCATCGTGGGCCTGGAACGCCAGCAGGTGGAGACGCTTTGCGAACAAGCGCGCGACAGCGAGACCCTGCAAATTGCCAACTATCTGTGCCCTGGCAACCTGGCGGTTTCGGGCAGTAAGGCCGCCTGCCAGCGCGTGGCGCAACTGGCCGAGGCGGCGGGCGCCATGAAAGTGGTGCCGCTGGCCGTGGCAGGGGCATTTCACACGCCGATCATGCAATCGGCGGTCGAGCAGCTTGAGGCGGCCTTGGCCGATGTCACCTTGCACAGGCCGCGAATTCCAGTGGTCTCGAATGTCGACGCTCAGCCGCATGACGATCCCGAAGAGATTCGCCGTTTGCTGCCGCGTCAGATCGTCTCGCCGGTTCATTGGGAAGATTCGATGCGCTGGTTGCTCAAACAGGGAGTCGACCAGTTTTATGAGATCGGCCCCGGCCGCGTGCTCCGGGGCCTGCTGCGGCGGATCGACCGCAAAATTGCTTGCGAGAATGTCGGTTAAGGGCAATACGCCGGGCATCGCTAAGATTCTGCCCCAGCCATCCCCAGTACCAGCCACCAGCCACCAAGGAAAACCATGCCTGCTGAAATCCATAGTCCACTAACGGTCGACCTGGCCGGCCAAACGGCCCTGGTCACGGGCGCTTCGCGAGGACTGGGGCAGGCGATTGCCGTGGCCCTGGGCCGGGCGGGCGCGCGTGTGGCCTGCGTCGCGCGCAACCGCCTGAAGCTCGACGAGACCGTGGCCGCCATCACCGCCGCCGGTGGCGCGGCGGCCGCCTTCGAGTGCGATGTGGCCCAATCGGAAAGCGTGCAGCAGGTTATCGACGCCGTGCTGGAACAATGGCAGCGGCTCGACGTGCTCGTGAACAACGCCGGAATTACCCGCGATACGCTGATTCCCCGCATGCAGGACGACCAGTGGGACGAGGTGATCAATACCAACCTGCGGGGGGCGTTTTTGTTCACCCGGGCGGCTACCCGGCCCATGATGCAAGCCCGCTACGGCCGGATCATCAACATCGCCAGTGTCTCGGGGCTGATGGGCAACCCCGGACAGGCCAACTATTCAGCCTCGAAGGCGGGGCTGATCGGCATGACCCGCACCGTGGCTCGCGAGCTGGCGGGGCGGAAGGTGACCGTCAACGCCATCGCGCCGGGATTTATCGAGAGCGATATGACCGCCGCCCTGGGCGAAAGCATTTTGGGTGAGGTCAAAACCCGCATCCCGGCCAAACGGCTAGGCCGGCCCGACGAAATCGCCGCCGCCGTGCTGTTTTTGGCCTCGTCCTCCGCCGCGTATCTCACCGGGCAAGTATTGACCATCGACGGGGGACTGACGGCGTAGTGGGGTCTTGAATTGCGGAACGGCACGGAGTCCGTTCCCTACAGACGTCACCTCCTGCGGGGCGGAAACCGGCGTTTTTGCCAGCCTGTCTAGACAGTCGCCCGAAAAACCGCTATATCTTCCTGTCTTGCGACAACCCTCTATTTTGTTGCGATTTACCTGCTTCCTGCCAGACGCTATCGTGGCTGGCCAGGGACCGGCGATGTTTTCACCTATCCGACTATTAAATTCCGCGGTTTCGAGGAGACGACGGTGGCCTCAGTTAAAGAACGTGTGATCGATATCGTGGCCGA
>DASVHB010000446.1:0-12584 GCA_036379195.1 Pirellulales bacterium | reverse complement strand
CGACGCACTGGAACTGGCCACCGCCAACGAAACCGTCACCGTATTGAAGGGCGACATCGAAGAGCGCGAGGTCAGCCCCAAGTCGATGATGCCCGACGACCAGCTCAAGCCCTTCAGCGACCATGAAGTTCGTTCCTTGGTGGCCTATTTGGCCAGTCCCGCGCAGGCACCTCTACTAGCGGGGAAGGAAAACGTCGCCGCGTTTTTCAATGGCAAAGATCTGACCGGCTGGCAAGGCGACGCCAATTTATGGCGGGTCGAGAACGGCGAAATCGTGGGCAAGACCGAGGGCCTCGCTCGCAACGAGTTTTTGCGCAGCGAGCTGGCGGCGGGCGATTTTCGGCTCTCGCTCGCCGTGAAGCTCGTGGACGATCAGGGCAACAGCGGCATTCAGTTCCGCAGCGAGGCGCTGCCCGACGGCGAGATGCGCGGCTACCAGGCCGACGTGGGGCCGGGCTGGTGGGGCAAGCTTTACGAAGAGAACGGCCGCGGCCTATTGTCCGACCGGTCGGGCGAAGCCTACGTGAAGCGCGGCGAATGGAATGAATACCGCATCGAGGCGGCAGGCGGCCAGGTACGCACCTGGATCAATGGCCAGCCCTGCGTCGAGCTCGATGACGCCGCCGGCGCCCGCCGCGGCATTTTCGCCCTGCAGCTTCACTCTGGCGGCGCCACGGAAGTGCGCTTCAAGGATCTGAAATTAGAACTTTTGCCCGTCCGGTAGCCCGGCCCTCGTGGCCGGCACCAAAGTGAATCCATGAACAAATCGAGACCTGCAGTTAACGACGATTTGGCTGACGCGCCGACAACGCCAGTTATTAGGGAAACACACGGGTATCGAAGCCGCTGGTCTCGGCTGGGGCGCATTGGTTTTTGGGTCCTCGTATCGGCTCTCTTGACGGGCATTCCCTACGGCATCACCGCCTATCGCTATTATTCGAAACAGCCCCAACTCACTCACAACTATGCCGCGGAGTTAAATGCTCCGGTGCTTGCCATACCGCCAAGCGAGCGGGCCTGGCCGCGTTACCGAGAGATTCTGCAAAAGCTTGACACCACGCTTCCGCCCGAAATCTGGTCGAACGAGAGCTACATGAACTCGCCGGAACCCGAGGCGGTGCGCGAGCACGCCGAATGGGAAAAAATCCGGTATTTGTTTCCGTTGGTGCGCGAAGCGGCGTCCATGCCCAAGCTCGGCTTTATCCTGCGCGATCAGCACGACCCGGCCGATTTGGCGTGGATCTACCGATCGGATGCATCTGGCCAGAGCCCTATTCCCAAGGAGCCGAGCGAGAACCCGCTGCTGCTTACCGTTCTTTTGCCACATCTCGACGCAATAAGGACGCTTACCAAATGGTTGCGGTTCGATGCGCGGATAGCAGCAGAGCAGGGCGATGGTGCCACAGCGGCCGCGGACATGATCGCCTGCCTTCAAATGGCTGACCAAATCCGCGAATCGCAATTGCTCGTCGCGGACGCGAGGTCGTGGACTTTGTTCAGTTCGACCATCAACGTCATGGGAAACATCATTGCCGAGCATACGGATGTTCTGAATCGCGAACAGCTTCTTTCGCTGGCGGACCAAATCAATAGATACGCGGGCGGCGGCCGGTTGGTGCCGAAACTCTTGAGCGAGCGAATGACGTTCGCCGATCTCGTCCAGCGGGTCTATAATCCGGACGGCGAGTTCCGCTCAGAAATAGCGATCCGGATTCTTGATGGCGAGCCTGATTGGTGGACGAGACTCGGAGCACCGGTGGTTAGCGATCGCTATGCGTCGCGCGATGAAATGACGGAGCGATTCGACCTTCTTTTAGAGACGGCCGAGACTGCATATGAGCATCCGCTTTGGGAATGTCGCCAGGACTCGTTTTTCCCAGATAGCACAACAGAAACGCCCGCAGGACCGCGGTACGTTCTTGTTTCGCTTCTAGGTCCTACGGCTAAAAATGCTTACTTCCGAGCCCAATCCGCCGAGCAACTGCGAGATGCCGGGCTGACGGTGATTGCCTTGGCCCGCTATCACTTACAGCACCACC
Source organism: Pirellulales bacterium (assembly GCA_036379195.1). GTDB lineage: Bacteria > Planctomycetota > Planctomycetia > Pirellulales > JAICIG01 > JAICLL01. Next base: position 10,545 of record DASVHB010000446.1, on the reverse strand, counting down.
GGTGGCCCGACGAACTGAACGCTCTCGTGCCTCAATTCTTGCCCGACATTCCGCCTGATCGCTTTACCGGCGAGCCGCTCAAGTACCGTATCGCTGACGGAACGCCCGTGCTCTACTCGGTCGGGGCCGACCGCGACGACGACGGCGGCCAGCCACCGCCGGGCAAGGACGGCAACGAGCGGGCGGCGAGCTGGGTTCCCCCCGACGACGCTTCGTCCGCTCCCGATGGCGATTGGGTGCTATGGCCGGCGAAACAGATGAAGTCAAATGATTGATCTGGTTTTGCGTGCTTCCAAGTTCGCGGCGGCGATCTCGGTGTTTGAAGGCCCTTCGCGATCGAGTAGAATGACGATATGCGCAAGCGTGCTCAACCACCTGATATCGGAATCGCGGGAATCGACTGATGAGCCTTCTCGAAACTACGATCGGGGGCATCTTGCAGCCAGATGGCACCTTGGTACTCGATGCCAGACCGAACCTTTCTCCGGGGAGGGTGACCGTTGTCCTACGGCAGCAAACGGAGGCCGTCCCGCCCTTGCGAGGTGACTGGTTCGATTTTCTCATGAGCGCACGGAAGCGGATGGAGGACGCAGGCTGCCATTTCATGAACGACGGCGAAGTCCAGACGCACATTGAATGGCTGCGCGAAGGCGACCAGATTGACGATCTATTGCGGGAAACGTCTGACATTCGCCGGCAGTCGGAGCAGCCTTGATGCTCGTCTACTGCGATAGCGTCATACTCATCTATTTTTTCGACCACGCCGGCCAATTCAATTTGCGGGCCACTAACCGGCTAGCTGCTCTTTCCGCCATAAACGACCGCATCGCAATCAGCGACCTGGTGCGCATGTCTTCGATCGGGCGACCGCAATCCGGGCGGCGTTCAACTTCAAGCTGGGCGACTCGCTGCACTTGGCCGCCGCGCTGGAAGGAGGTTGCGACCGCTTCTTGACCAACGATAGTCGTCTATCGCGATTTACTGAGATCGCGGTGGAGGTGCTTCCCTGAAAGACCTCTGCGCATGAAAACCTATGAATTCGACATCGTCTTGCAGAACATTTCAGAGATCACCGACGACGACGCTGATGCCTTGTTCGCGGCTCGCTGCGACGACGGCACGCCCGTTAGCTCCGAGGGAACCGCCTGGATTCATTTCGACCGACAGTCAAATTCCCTAGAAGAGGCAATCCGTTTGGCCCTCTCTGAGGTTCGCTCCGCCGGGTTCGCGATCGCACGGGTGGAGCTGGATGCAAGCTCAAAGGTCTTCGAAGAGGTTTAAGCCGCAATGCGCACCCGCCCACACCAACCCGAAGCGTAAGCGAGGACGAGAACCCGACTTAACCTCGCTTACGCTTCGGGTTAGTATGGGGCGCGCTGTTTGGCGCGTCCGGGGGGCGTGTGCGCATTGCGGGTTAATTGCTCACCTCACACGGCCCGGCATCCGCTCCATGTCGCGATTGAGGTATCGGGCGCCCCAGAACCAAAAAATTGCCCCCAGCACGATCGCTCCTGAGACGGCCGAAAAGCCGATGTTCATGTCGTTGTCAAACCGATCGGCCAGCCCGCCGATCAGCGCGGGCGAAATGGCGTCGCCCAGCAAGTGAATCATGAAAATGTTCACCGCATAGGCCGTGCTGCGCATGGAAGGGTGCGTCACGTTGGCAATAATCGTGTTCGTTGGGCCGGTGTTGAAGAACAGAAAGAACTCGGTGCAAAAAATCCAGATCCACGCCCACGGAAAGGGCTGAAAGGGCGTATGCAGCACCAATTGAAAACAGGGAAACGCCACCAACAGCGCCGCGGCCGACACCAGAAAGTATCCGCCAGCGAAGCGCTTGGTAAGCCAGTCGCCGGCCAGTCCGCCGGCCAGGGTGCCGGTAATGCCCGCCACCACCGTGATCGCCCCGAAAACCTGGTTGACCCGACCCAGCTCCGGTTCGCCACGAAAGACATGCACATAGTCGGGCATCCAATACGCCACGCCGCCGATGGCGAAGGTCAGGGCGGTCATGCCCAGTGTATTGAGCACATACGAGGGCGTGCGAAGCAGCGTCCAGTAATCGGCCAGTCGCGCGCGGTGCTCGACCACCGGCTGCGCCTCGGCCCCGCCTCGCCGCGGTTCGGGCATGAAGAACGACGCCACGCCCAGCAACACACCTGGCAGCACCACAATGTAAAAGGCCCACCGCCAATGCCAGTGTTCGGCGATCGTGCCCCCCAGCGCATAGCCGATAGCGCTGCCGACGGGAATGGCCATGTAGAACCACGAGAGCACTTGGCCGCGGCGTTCCGGCGGAAACAAGTCTGCCAGCACCGTCGGGGCGATGGGACCATACGCCGCCTCGCCCATGCCCACAAACAGCCGCGTGATCCAAAGCATCGTGAATGTCTCGGCCAGTCCCGATGCGCCCGAGGCCAGGCTCCAGCCGATGGCGGCCATGCCGATCAGCTTCCAGCGCGACATGCGTTCGCCCAACCGGCCGAAAAATGGCGCGGCCAGCATGTACGACCAGAGAAACGCGGCGGCCAACGAACCCATCTTCGAACGGGCGTCGGGGTCGTCTGGCGATAGAAAGTCGGCCTGGATTTTTGGAATCGCCGCCGCCAGCACATAGCGATCGACGTAGTTCAGCAGATTGATCGCCAACAGCAGTCCCACCGTCCAACGGACGATCCGTGCGGTGGCGGCCGGACGAGCAGTTTGGCTAGTCAAGCGGGAACCTCAATCTTCAACTGTGCCGGCGGTTGGGAAAGCGATACAATATGGCTCTGATCGGTTTTGACGACCAAGATCGGTAGTTGCCGGTGCTGTTGGCGCTACCCTAACGCTGGTGGCTGGGGCAGAGGCTTGCCGATGCCCCGGAAGCGGATCTTGCCGAAATCGACACGAACTCAATCTAGTACTGCGGAGGATTCTCGAATGTTGGGCGCGACTTTGCAAGCACCCGCCTATATCGAACGCCTGCAACACGAACTTGCCAAGATCGACCAGCGCCAAATGCACCAGATGGCCGACTGGATCTTCGACGCCTGGCGCGACGAGCGGTTTGTGTTCATTTTTGGCAACGGCGGGTCGGGCACCACCGCCACCCACATGAGCGAAGATCTTGGCAAGAGCTCGCTCCGCGAGTGCGATCTGCAAGACGAATCGAAAAAACGGCTCAAGGTGATGAGCCTTACCGACAACTTGGGTTGGATTTTGGCGGTCGGCAACGACTGCGGCTACGACCAGATCTTCGTGCAGCAACTCATGAACTACGGCGGCGAGGGCGACCTGGCGATCGCCATCAGCGGTTCGGGCAACAGTCCCAACGTGCTCAGGGCGGTCGATTGGGCCAATCGCCACGGCCTGCGCACTTTCGGCCTCACTGGTTTTGGCGGCGGTAAGCTCAAGCAAATGCAGCAGGCTGGGCTGCACGTGCCGCTCGACGACATGGGCATGGTCGAGAGCATCCATCTGGCGCTGTTCCACTGGGTGCTGAACGATGTGTTTGCCCGGATCAATCGCGAAGGCCGGCATGCGGAGCAGGGGTCGGAGGCCAGAGCCCAGCGGTCAGGGTAGGGCACTGGGTTCAGGCGTTGATCTCGACATCCGCGCGCATTTCTTCCCTGACCTCTGGCCTCCGACGTCTGACATTTTTGCCCTCAACTCTTAACACTGACCCCTTCATGCTTCTGGGCATCGAAATCGGCGGAACGAAACTGCAGCTTGGCGTCGGCCGTGGCGAGCGGCCCGAGCTGGTCGAGCTGCTGCGATTCGATGTCGATCCGGCCCGCGGAGCGGCAGGCATTCGTGAGCAAATCGAAAAAGCCTCCGCCGGATTGATCAAGCGGCATGGCGTCACGCGCATCGGCTATGGCTTCGGCGGGCCGGTCGATGCCGCGGCGGGGCGCGTAATCAAAAGTCATCAGATCGACGGTTGGGAAGGTTTTTCGCTGGTCGACTGGACAAGCCAAACGCTGCGTGTGCCCGCCGTCTTGGGCAACGACGCCGATCTGGCTGCGCTGGCCGAAGCTCGCATGGGCGCCGGCGTGGGAGCCGACCCGGTGTTTTACATCACTGTGGGCACGGGGATCGGCGGAGGGTTGGCGATCGGCGGTCGCCCCTATCACGGGCATGGCCGGGCCGTGGCCGAGATCGGGCATTTGCGGCCCGGCCTGCACGCCGATCGTTCCGATCAAACAGTCGAATCAATCGCCAGCGGCTGGGGCATCGCCGCGGCCGCGCAGGCCTATCTGGCCGGACCGATCACGCACCAACTCGGGGCGTTTCGCGGCGGTTCGCAGCCGCTCAAGCCCGAAAAGGTCAGGCAGCACTTGATTGAAACTGAGGCGGTCCAAGAAGAACACGTCGCCGATTTGCTGCGTCGCTGCGATGGCGATCCCGATTTGATGACAGCCAAGGTCGTGGCCGAAGCGGCGGCCGACAACAACCTGGTGGCCCGCGACGTGTTGCATCACGCCTGCCAGGTATTGGGCTGGGCGATCGCGCAGGCGATCACGCTGGTGTCGCCCGAAGTGATTGTCGTGGGCGGCGGCGTGTCGCTGATTGGCGAGGAGCATTTCTTCCGTCCGTTACGGGCGGCGGTCGATCGCTACGTGTTTCCGCCGCTGGGGGGCAGTTTTCGAATTGTGCCCGCCAAGCTGGGCGAAGAGATGGTGGTTTACGGCGCGCTGGCCTTGGCGGCGGATGAGAGGGTTCAGGGTTCAGGGTTCAGGGTTCAGCATCCCCGGTAGCCCCGGCCCTTGTGGCCGGCCGATCTGCTCACCACGAGGTAGTCCCGGCCCTTGTGGCCGGTTTGCTCCCCGAATTATCCCCGCCCCTCTTGGCCGCATTCTTGCGTCATGGCACCACATACAACTCGCGCAACTCCGCACGCTCGGGCATCTCAGCGAGCACTGCCTTCAAATGTTGGATCCCTTCAGGCGTGACCTGGGTGCGGCTGACGTTGAGGTATTGCAACCGCGTGAGAGCCGACAGATGGAATAAGCCCTGATCGCTGATTTTGCAGCCACTGATGTCGAGCTCAGCGATGGAATTCAATAACCCGATCGCCTGCATGCCCGAATCATCGAGCGCCGTGGCGTTTAGCCTCAGTGAGTTGAGGGCGGGAAGCTCCTGCAGATGAACCAATCCGCTGCCAGTCACCTTGGTTCCCCATAAGCCCAGCTTGGTGAGTTGCTTCAGATGGCACAGGTGGACCAACCCCGCATCGGTGACTTGCGTGTTGCTAAGCTCAAGTGCGGAAAGGTTTGTGAGGCCGCTCAGATGCGCCAAGCCTGCATCGGTAATTCTGGTTCCGCTAAGATCGAGCATGCGAAGCTGTTTGAGGCGCCCTAGTGCGGCTAGCCCTGAGTCGCTGACTTCGCAATAGTGCAAGCTCAGGGAGTTTAATTCCGTCATTTCGCGCAGATCTGCGAATCCGGCATCGGAAATCTTGGCTTGGCTGAGAAAGAGTTCCTGCAGGTGCTTCAGGCCAGCAAGCCTCTTCAACCCCGCATCGCCCCCCGCGCCCGAGGGAAGAACCAACCCTTGAAGGGAAGTCAGTGATGCCAGCTCATCGAGCGCGCGGTCGGAAACGGCCATGTTCACCAGACTCAAATGCTTTAAGTTCCGTAGAGCTTTGAGATGACGAAGCCCCGCATCGCTGATGTGCGCGCCCTGCAGATCAAGAGTTTCGATGTCTTGAAGCTCAGCCAGCCACGTCAGATCGTCGTCAACCGTATTGGAATCCATTTGAACAGCGGCCGCGCAATCGAACAGGTCGTCGGTGTCTCCGCTTACGAAAAACTGGAACCAACCCGACCGATGGATGCGTAGAATTCGTGCGTTCCGCGCTTCAAGAGCGGCAATCGCGCGACGCTGGCGAATCGGCCGGCTTACAAGCACTGCCATAGCGATGCTGACCAAAAGAATGGCGGCTAGCAGCCCGCGCAGCCGAAACTGCAGCCAACGCCGGCGCGGCGCGGCCTCGTGTACTTGCGTTCGCGGCCGATTCCATCGCGCCCGTACAACGATCGCCGATCCGATCAAAAAAGCGCCGAGGCATGCGCCTACGATGAGCCATCCGCCGGGCTTCGTTCCGCCGGTGCCGTGAGCTAGCGCCGCTCCCGTCGCGGCGCCGATTCCAACCCGGCAGGTAGTTTGAATCACCTTGCCGCCCGCCAGTGCTTGCGTTGCACCACCAACAACGCCAACAAGCGCGCCGGCGAATGCGCCAATTCCGGCGCAAACCGTCGCCGTCCAGGCTCGGTCGAGCGGCAATACTTGGCCCGATACGAGCGCGATTGCTGCCAGGGCCAGGCCCATGAGCATGCCCGCCGCCGCGCCTATCAGGAAGCCGAGTAAGGTTCGTAACATGGTCAGTCGTGGCTCGATTATAGCCTGGGGCCACGAAATAACGCATCACAACGCCCAAGCCGGGGCATCGCCAAGGCTCTGCCCCGGCCACTGGTGCGTACGTCATGAACCTGCCTGGCGGGCGAGCTCTTCGCGCACCTCGGGCAAGGGATAATCGAGAATGGTCAACTCGGGCTGGTGGCTCACTTCAGCCAAGCGCCGCCAGCCGCGCGTTACTAACGCTTCTTGCCGTGCCGCATAATCGGCATCCAGTTTCCGCTTATCGAATGGACCTTCAACCGTGACTGGCTCGAACGACTCGTCGACAATGAACTGCGCCAGCGTCGGATTGCAGCGAATGTGCCGCTCGCGGGTCGTGTGCAGCGTCTCAGGGTCGATCTGCCCGATGACAAAGCGCAAATAGAGATCGCTGTCGGTAATCGCCTCGACGTCGCCGCCGCAAACATCGCAGAGATAGCCTTCTTCGCACTTGGCCATGAGGTCGCCCCCTGAACCGCGAACGACGGTAGGGACGACCTAGGAAGGTCATCCCACGGGTCCGTTGCCAATCTCGATTGTCAAAAACCAGCTTTTCGTTTACCCGAGCCCCAGCACGTCGTTCATGCCGTACAGCCCCGCGGGCTTGCCGGCCAGAAATTTGGCGGCGGCCAACGCGCCGTGAGCGTAGCAGTCGCGATTGGTCGCCCGGACGGTGATTTCGAGCGTTTCGCCCAACAGGCCAAAGACGATCGTGTGCTCGCCGGGATTGTCGCCGACGCGGACCGCGTGATAGCCGATTTCGCCGTGCGGGCGGGCGCCGATGCGCCCCTCGCGGCCGTGCCGCTGCGCCGCCTGGCCCATGCGGCCGGCGATGACCTCGCCGAACTTCAGCGCCGTGCCGCTGGGCGAATCTTCCTTATACCGATGGTGCCGCTCGATGATTTCGACGTCGGCCCCACCGGGATGATCCTTTAACGCGGTGGCCGCCTGTTCCGAGAGCTTCATGGCCAGGTTGACCGCCAGGCTCATGCTGGGCGACCACAACAGCGGAATGCGGTTGGCCGCCTCACGCACGCGGGCCTGCTCGGCTTTTTCCAGTCCGGTGGTCGCCAGCACCAAGGCGACGCCTTGCGAAAGGCACGTTTCCAGAATGGTCATCGCTCCACTGGGCGACGAAAAGTCGATCACCACATCGACGGGCGTGGCCAGCGAGTCGGTGATCGGCAGTCCCAACTCACCGACGCCAGCCACCACGCCGGCGTCCTGGCCGAACCGCGGATGACGCGCCGAATCGAGCGCTGCCACCAGCTTCATTTGCTGATCGGCGCTGGCCAGCGCCACCAACCGCTGGCCCATGCGCCCGGCAGCGCCGTGAATGGCAATTCTCACAGGGGTTGAACGATTCATGGTCTAGTCGTACTTCAAAAGACTCCACGTCGGATGCGGGGCGATGCGCTGCGCGCCGCCCAGCCCGGCAAGCTCAATCACGAACGCACAGCCGGCCACGATCGCCCCCATGCGTTCGACCAGTTGACAACAGGCCCGCATCGTGCCGCCGGTGGCCAGCAAGTCGTCGACCAGCAACACGCGCTGGCCGGCAGAAAAACTGTCGGCATGAACTTCCAGCGTGTCGCTGCCATATTCCAGTTCATAACAGAAACTGTGCTTTTCAAACGGCAACTTACCGGGCTTGCGAACCGGAACAAAGCCCGTGCTCAGTTCGATCGCCAGCGGCGCGGCAAAGATAAAGCCCCGCGCTTCAGCGGCGGCCACCACGTCGATTTTGGCGTCGCGGTAGGGGTCAGCCAGCCGCTTCACCGTTTCGCGCAGGGCGGCGGCGTCGGCCAGCAGGGGGGTGATATCGCGGAACAAAATGCCCGGCTTGGGAAAGTCGGGAATCGAACGGATAAAATCGGCCAGATCGAGCGTGGCGGGCGGCAACTTCGGCATGGGTCGGCACAAGAGGCTAAGTTGCCTGCGATTTGACCATTTCCCACCGCTTGCCGCAACCGGCCTGTCACACTGGGCAATCTGCGCGGGAGCCGAACCAGTTTCGCAATACTTTCGATTCAGCCTGCCTAACCGGCCGATCTTGGTCTAGAGAGCGGCATCAAGAGGGAGCGATGAGCCGAGAGCGCGAAGTGAGCATATGGCCGTTTGTCGTGGTCTTGGCCGCGCTGTTTGTATTGAGCGTTGCCGCCCCGCGCTCTTGGGAAAAGATTGCTCATCACGACTTCCAGCGGCTGGCCGCCGCCCCGGCGCGAGACGTAACGTTCGCAGAGCAGCCGGCGATGCTGGCCCAGGTTGCCCATGATTCACCCGAGGCCGACCACAGGGGTGGGCACTACCAGACCGAGCGAGCGGTGACGGTCGCGCCGACAGTTCCGGACAGCAACGTCGAGGTCACGGCTGCTACCGAAGAGCCGGACGAACCTTCGCTGGGCGCCGTCGCCGAGACTCATCCTAAGATCACGCGACAGCAGCAATTCATGCCGCTACCGGCCGTCGCTCCGCCCGCCCTCGAGGTGACGCCTGAAATCGCCACCGCGGCACCGACTGACAGCGGCCCAGCGGCTGCGGAAGACAAGGCGGAAACTGAAAAGCTGGCCTCCGATGCCGAACCACCGGATGAATCGGGCGATTCTCCCGCCGAAAGCCCATCGCTCGCCGCCGACGAAAGCTCACCCGCCGAAGAAGAGCACGACGAGCAGCCGCACCCAAAGCCGGCCATCGCGGCTAAAAAAAGGCAGCCGCGCGCGCAAGCCGCCGGCGCCTGGGGAGCGCACGAAGCGCTGCTGACCCAACTCGACCAGTTGGCCTGGGATTGCCACACCGGCGAATGGGCGGCACGCATCGCCGAACTGGTGCGCGAGCTGGGCCGAATCGACGACCCCACTTCGCCTCGGGCATTGGTCGTTCTGGGCCGTTTGCGCGACCTGTCGGAACGCGACCATCCGTTGCTTTCGGCGGTGTACGACCGCCCCGAGGCCGCCGCGCTGCGGCACCTGCGCTACGCCGTGCTGCGTCGGTTGGAATTCTGGGAAATGGTGCCCGAGATGGCCTCGCCGCGTTTCACCGGGCGGAGGACGGTTTCGCTTCGTCCCGCGGAAGCTCCACTCCATCACCACACGGAAGAACTGTCACGTATGCTCGATCACTTAGAACGGTTCGAGAAAACCGGGCTGAGCGATGATGGTCGCGAGTTGGCCGCCGACGTAAAGCGATTGTCGGCGGATGGCGGAGCGGCCGCGTCGCGCATCCATCACTGGCTCGAATCGAACTATCGCAACTCGAATCTGCGGGTTGTCGTGTCGGCCGATTTGCTGAACCGCTTTGTTCCCAAGCAGCCGCCGGTCGAGTCGCCGGTGCGCGACCGCATTCTGGGCGTTCCCACACGCGGCTGGAGCAGCACCACCGCCGAGCTTGGCATTCGTCTGCTGCCCGACACGCGCAACATTCGGCTGGCGCTTGAGGTGCGCGGACTGGTGTTGGCCCGCACCACGAGCAAGAGCGGGCCGGTGACGATCTACAGCCACAGCGATTCGACCTATCTGGCCCGCAAGGTGTTTCAACTCAACGGGCGCGGCATCGAGACCTGGCCGGCGGAAGCGGCCGCGTCTCACTCGGCGAAACTGCGCGGCGTCGAAACCGACTACGACGACGTGCCGCTGCTGGGGCCGGTGGTCGAAGGAATCGCCCGCGCGAAGCACGCCGAAAAAGAAGGCGAAGTCCGCCGCGTGGCCCGACGCAAAGTCATCACCCGCGTGCAGGAAGAGATCGACGCGGCGGTCGAGCCGCGGCTGACCGAAGCCAAGACGCTCGCGCGCAGCCGCGTATTGACGCCGCTGGCGGGACTGGCGCTGGAACCGGCGGTGATCGAGCTGCGCACCGGCGAAAATCGCGCGACGATGCGCTTCCGCCTGGCCGCCGACGGGCAACTGGCCGCCTGCACGCCCCGCCCCATGGCCCTGGCCGACAGCGTGGCCAGCTTGCAGATCCACCAGTCGCTGCTCAACAATATCGGCGACCGGCTGGGGCTGGATGGCGAGAGTTTCAGCCTGCCGGAGCTGCAACAGCGGCTGCTCGACGCCTTTCAGCTTCCGCCGCAGGCGATGGCCAACGAGTTTCCGCCCGACCTGCGGATCACGTTCGCCAAGCGCGACAGCATCTGCGTGCGTTTTGCCGAAGGGCGGATCGAGTTGA
>DASVHB010000445.1:0-2261 GCA_036379195.1 Pirellulales bacterium | reverse complement strand
TGCCTCGCGCGGGGGTTCGTAAGCCGAGTAAGGATCGCCCAACTGGGCAATCATGCCCTGCAACCCGGCCTCGAACAACTGCCGCTCGTCGACCGGCTCGACGTAATGCCGATCGATCTGTTTCATCACTTCGATAAACGTTTCCGACATCTGGCCGTAGCGGCTGCGATAGGCGCTGTCGGCCTTGGCATAGCAGGCCAGCGAGACGGCGGTGATGCCAAACAGCAGGTAGAGATTGCGATAGGGCATGGACGAATCCGCAGGACAGCATGTAGGAAAACGAGCATCCGTCATTGTATCAGTCTGATGCTCGTCCACACAAACCCGAAGCGCCAGCGAGGAAATGGCCGGATGCTGCCTCGCTTACGCTTCGGGTTTGCGCCCCTTGGTCCGCCGCCAACTGATGGTTAGGGGACCTTGTAACGAAATCCCCCGCTTCCGCGTCATACTATTGGAATCCAAACGGGAGCGGTGGATGGACGACACGGTCAGCCGGCAAGCATCGGTGCTGGCGGCCCTCGAACAATACGAGGGACGCTTGCTGGTGTATGCGCGGCGACTGACCGGCGACGAAAACCTGGCCCGCGACGTGGTGCAGCATGCTTTTTTTCAGCTTTGCCGGCAGCCGCCACGCGAGCTGAACGGGCGGCTCGGCTCGTGGCTGTACACCGTTTGCCGGCACCGGGCAATCGACCTGAAGCGCGGTTCTTGCCGGCTGGCGCCGTTCGACGGCAGTTGCGGCCACGATGCGCCGGGCCGCGAGATCGATCCCGCCGAATTGTCGGAGACGCGCGACGCCGGCGAGCAGGTGCGTCGGGCGATCGCCACGCTACCCGAAAAGCAACAAGAGGCGGTCAACCTGTGGGCCGAAGGGTTCGCCTACCGCGACATCAGCGAGATCACCGGGGCCAGCGAGAACTATGTGCGGGTGCTGGTCCACCGGGCCATGCAGGCGCTGCGTCAGCATCCCCTGTTGCGGCAATTGCTGGAAGACGAAAGCAAGGTCTGAAGGCGGAGTACGGATTGCGGAATGCGGAGTGCGGAGTGCGGAATGTTTGCAAATGGCGCAGGTGGCTGGGGCAGAGCCTTGGCGATGCCCCGGCTGGCAGCGATTTGGAAAGAATGTTGAACTACGAATCCTACGAACCAACGATGGCAAGCGAACCATACGATCACGATGGCGATCCTCGGCTGACTGCCTACGCGTTGGGCGAACTTGGCGAGGCCGAAGGTGCGGAAATCTCGGCCCGGCTGGCGGAATCGCCCGATGAGCGGCGCCTGGTCGACGAAACGCAGCAGCTCGGCGGACTGCTTCGACAAACGATGCGCGCCCAGCCCGCCACCGCGGCAGCGAGTGATTTGCGAGCGGCCATCTTGCAGCAGTTGGCCGAGCCGGCACCGCCCGAAATGCCGCACCCGCGACCACGCTTTCCGCGGCGGAGATTCTGGCTGCCGCTTAGCGTGGCGGCTTCGCTATTGGCGATCAGTGGCACGCTGTATGCGCTCTTGCGGACCAGACATCATGAGCGGCTGGTTGCCCAAAACGATTTCGTAGCGTCTGCGCCAGACAGATCGCACACCGCGCTTGGCATGGACGAACTGATCGCGGTAAATGCCGATCCAAATGATTTACATGAGCCGGCATGGGCCGCGATCGATTCCCCGCTGAGCGGCGCTGAAACGGCGGAGATCACTGCCGAACTGGCGCCGCAATCTGAGTTCGAGCAGGTCCGGCGGCCGCGCGGCGGCCTCGTGGTTGAAACAGGCGCGGCCGCAAAAGACGGCGACCAGTCTTTGCCCACCGACGATGGCAGAATCGTGTTTCGCGGCAGGGGAACGGCTCAGAAGCCTAAACGTTCTGATTCTGGAATCGCCGAACAGCAAAGGGTCTCCGAGGGTGAGAACCTAGCGCGGATTCAAAAACAACTCGACGTACAAAACAAGCGACTCGAACGAATCAACCAGCTCGCAAAGAGCGCCGCTTTGTCATCCGACTTTGTCAAAGAAGAACTCGCCAAAAAAGAAGCTCTCGAACAAGCGCTGGCTGGCGGGCGAGGTCAAGGCATGGCCGGTGGAATGGGCATCGAAGCCCGGCATGCCGATGGCAGCATCATTTACAACGAAGCTCCAAGTTCAGGCGCCGCAATCATCGGCGACCGATACGCGATCGAATCGGGTGACGAAGCCTACGCGCCAATCATCGAAAACCCGTTTCTCAAAGTCACCGAGCATCCGCTTTCGACGTTTTCGATCGACGTCGA
>DASVHB010000444.1:0-8167 GCA_036379195.1 Pirellulales bacterium | reverse complement strand
TCACGATAAAGCCGTCTCAACTTCCCCGGCGCCGCTGGTGAACGATCTCGATGGCCAATTGCCTGGCCAGGCCTGGGATCTGCTGCCGATGTCGCGCTATCGAGCGCACAACTGGCATTGTTTTGGTCTCAATCTCCCTCTCCCTCTGGGAGAGGGCCGGGGTGAGGCGGATTTGCTGGTCCATCGCCAACCTTACGCCGCCATCTACACCACGCTCGGCTGTCCTTATCATTGCTCGTTCTGCTGCATTCAGGCCCCGTTCAAGTCGGGCGAGCGGGCTTCGGGCTACAAACCAGGAGTCAACAGCTATCGCTGCTGGTCGACCGAGCGCGTGATCGAACAGATCGACCTGCTGGTCAATCGCTACGGCGTGCGAAACCTGAAAATCGCCGATGAAATGTTTGTGCTCAACCGGCGGCATGTCTCGGCCCTGTGCGACGCCATCAGCGAGCGCGGCTACGATTTGAACATCTGGGCTTATGCTCGCATCGATACGGTACACGACGGGCTAATCGACAAGCTCGCGCGGGCCGGCTTTCGCTGGTTGGCATTTGGCATCGAGGCGGCCGATCGCGGGGTGCGCGACGCGGTCGATAAGCGTTTCGACCAGGAGCAAATTCACGCGACGATCAACAAGGTTCGCGCCGCCGGCATTTACGTGATCGGCAACTACATTTTCGGCCTGCCCGAGGACGACCATGACACCATGCAGGCGACGCTCGACCTGTCGTTGGAGCTGAATTGCGAGTTCGCCAATTTTTATTCGACGATGGCTTATCCAGGCTCGCCGCTGTACGCCCAGGCGCTCGCCGCCGGTTGGCCGCTGCCGCCGTCGTGGTCGGGCTATTCGCAGCATGCGGTCGATAGCTTGCCGCTGCCCACACGGCACCTTTCGTCCGACGAGGTATTGGCTTTCCGCGACGCGGCTTTCAAGACGTACTTCAGCCACCCCGATTATCTGGCCATGATGCGTCGCACTTTTGGCCAGCCCACCATCGACGAGATCCGCAAAATGACGGCGCATAGGCTGACACGGCTCCGCGTAAGCGAAGCCGTCGCGGTTTGACCGTGCTTACGCGTCGGGCATCCACGGACCAATGAACCATCGGGTTAGGCATCGCCAGTCGCTCCCACCAGAGGGACGAACCGGCAAGAGACCAGATGCTGCCAATCGAGATGCCCATCGCGCTTCACCAATCGTTGCAACACCTGTCCTTCGCCGCCGCCGAGCGGAATGACCAGAATACCGTTGTCATCCAGTTGCTCGATTAAGGCCGGCGGGCATTGCACGGCGCCCGCCGTCACCAAGATGCGATCGAACGGCGCCTCGCTCGCGTATCCCAGCGTGCCATCGCCCACCACCAGCCGCACGTGGTCATAGCCCAATTGGGCGAGCACGTCGCCAGCCTTGCGTTGCAATTCGGCATGCCGTTCGATGGAGATCACCTGCTGGGCCAACTCAGCCAGAATGGCGGTTTGATAGCCGCTGCCGGTGCCGATTTCGAGCACCCGCTGGCGCCCGGTTAATTCGAGCGATTCGGTCATCAGCGCCACCATGTAGGGTTGGCTGATGGTTTGGCCGCAGTCGATCGCCAAAGCGCGATCGGCGTAAGCGAGGCCCGACAGTGCGGGCGCGATGAACCGCTCGCGCGGCACGCGTTGCATCGCGGCTAGCACGCCGCGGTCGTGGATGCCCCGCCGTTGCAGTTGGTCGCGCAACATCGCGTGCCGGTGAAGTTCGGTTTGAGCGTCAGCACTCATAAATGTCAGCAGGCGTGCAGATGATGTGCCCAGTTTTAGCATAGCCCGACGAGTAAGCGAGCGAAAAGCGGTCCACTCGCCTTGGGCCGTGCCACTCAGCACGGTATACTTCGGCCCCTTGGCTCATCAGCTCCTCCGCGATTCCGACACAGTGTAGGTTGCCGGGCCACGAGCGCCATTACTCTGGAGAACACCGCGTGGATACGATCAGCATAGGCCCGTCCCGCGCACGGGCGTTTTGGCTTCTGCCGCCTCTACTCATGTTGGGGTTCGCCTGCCTTGCCCTGGCCATCGACCTGCCAGTGGCGCGGTGGGCCGCCGGACGCGATTATCCGCGCGCCGTGCGCGAGCTGATGAGCATCGCCGAGGTGCTGGGACACGGCGTCGGCGTCACGCTCGTCGTGATTACCGTGTTTGTGCTCGATCCTTCGGTCCGTCGGCGGCTGCCCCGGTTCATCGTGGGAGTGGCGCTGGGCGGGCTGGGGGCGAACGTGGTCAAACTGATCATCGCCCGAGACCGTCCAGGCGCTGTCGATCTGCCGCACGCGGAGGTCGCCCAGACGTTTGGCGAATGGCTGCCGCTGGCACACAACGGTAGCCTGCATCAAAGTTTCCCGTCGGCCCATACCGCCACCGCGGTGGCCATGGCCTGGATGCTGTCGGTGCTGTATCCACGCGGCCGGTGGTGGTTTGGCACGCTGGCACTGCTGGTGGGCGCGCAACGCGTTCTAGGCGGCGCGCATTTTGTGAGCGACGTGCTGTCTGGCGCCGCCGCCGGTTGGTTGGTGGCAGTCGGCGTATCGTCGTTTAAGCGTGGCGGCGCCACCGGCGATACGCTTCGAATACCATCGAGTAGCCAAGACCCGCGAGCAGGCAGATCGCCGGCTCGACGGGCAGGCGGAAACGATGATAGCCCGCCGGTCCACCAGATAGCAGCAGAAAATACGCCGCAAAGGCCACCAGCAGCGGCATGAGCGGGTTGCGCTGGCGCAATCCCGTCGCCAGACCAACCAGCGCCAGTCCCAGATAGACCGCCAATGCCACCGCTAGCACGGCGTGAATGGCCAGCACCAACGGCTTACTCCTCAACGCGGCTGCCAATCGTTCGGCGGCCGGTCGCAGGCCGCCGGCGGCTTCCGCGTCGCCTTCGGGCAGCAGATGAAAAAAATGGACCCAGGCGTTTCGTCCAGAATCGAACAGCATGTGCGCCATACCCGAGAAGTGCAAGCGCACCGCAACCCAGGGATGTTTCCGTAGAATCGTCAAAGCCTCGCTGCGCATCGCCGCATATCGCCGCGCGTCAGACCAGCCGGCTTGCTCGGGATGCCGCCGCAGCCAGGCGGCGCGATCGTGAAAGCCCAATTCGCGCTGAAAGTCGGGCAGGCGCTCGGGAGCGATGCCTTCGAGCTCGGCCAGCACCGGCACCGCTTCGTAGTAATAAAGATTGACGTCAGCGATGGCCGAGAAACCCGTATAGCCCGCTGCTCGCTGGTTCCGCCCTTGCCACAGTGCCATCAAGCTCATCGCCAGCAGAAGAAACGCGCCGAACTGAATCGCCAGTAGTCGCCGCGGCTTTGACCTTCGGACCCATAGCGGCAAGGACACGACCGCCAGCCAGAGCGGCAGATAATACGCGATTGGCCTGACATAGGCGGCGGCGGCGACGCTCACCGCCGTTCCCACCACGTCGAACCAACGACTCTCTCGCAGATACCGAGCGGCGAACCAAATGGCCAGCGTGATCAACGCGGTAAACAGCGTTTCGCTGAGCAGTTTGCTGGCGTAGAGCACCGACAAAGGTTCGCAGGCCAGCAGCGCCGCGGCCGCCAACGAGGCGCGCCGCTCGGCGAATGACAGCAACCCGATACGAAACACCAGCCAGACCGTGAGACAGCTTAGCCCAATCTGGAGTCCGATGGTCACGGCATCGACGCGCCGCGCCAGCACGCCGATGGCCAGCAGCAGCGGATAGCCCGGCGTACGGACGATTTCCGGCGCGCCGTCGACCGCAAATCGTCCGGTGCTTGTCAATTGCTCGGCGACGCGCAGGTAACCGAAACTATCTGGCTCGCGAAACAGCGGCCGTTCGCTTGCAATTGCCAGGGCAAGCAAGGGCGTGGCCAGGCGAAGTGCCCCTGCGAGGCCGAGTACGAATACCAGCGGTTTACGGCTTTCGTCTGCCACAGTTTCCCAACATCTCGAATGCCGGCTCGCCGGAGGCTAGTTGCCGCGCTTGGCGGTTGATCGAGTCATGGGGCATCGCCTTTCGCATCCGATTTTGTCGCCGCTGGTCCCTGGTGTGGGTCGAAGCCGCGATCACGCAGCGCCGCGCAGGCCAGCGCATAACTCGCCGCGAATCGCGGCGCCGGCTCGGCGACGGCTTTCCAATAAAACGCCAGCGCGTCGTCGGTCCGCTCGCTCAGTTCGAGAAAGCGCGCGATGACGCAGCACACCGCGGCCCGGTCATTGCGTGCCGCGTTGTCTACGATTTTCCCGGCCTGGTCCAAGTCGTTCGATCGACCGCCGTCGGCAACAAGCCGCTGCAACCACTGTGATAACTCACGATAGCTAACCGCCTGGGTACCTGCCAGCTTGGTGATCTGTTGTAAGGCCGCGTCGCGCACAGCGGGGTTGCCCAATTCCTGGGCGAGCGCGGCCGCCCACAAACCATTGAAGCAGGCTACACGCGGATCGCGATGATCTGCAGCGCCTTTTTGATACGCGGCTAACGCCGGCTGAGGCCGCTTGCTGAGTTGATAAAACAGACCGATGATGTGCTGCGATTTTGGCTCCGTTGTCTCCGCGGCGGCGGCGATTTGCGGATCGAGCGCCGGCGGCAATTGCTCGGCTTTGGCCTGACCGGTCCGGCGGGCCCAAACGTAATAGTCAAGCGAATGCCGCACCTTGGGATAGCGCTCGGCGACCCGCGCTCGCCAAACACCCTCTTGCTTCTCGTCTCCCAGGCCCTGATAGCACCGAACGGCGCAGAGCATGGCCCACTCGGCCCAGGTCTCGGCCGCCGCATCCGCGTACGGACGCGCTTGCTCCCATTGATCTTGATCCATGAGATAGTTGGCAATGCTCACGCGCAAACCAGCATGCTCCAGACCGAAGTCCGGCTGCTGCAAGCATTCGTCGAGCGTAGCCTTCCACTGGTCGATTTTGCCTTCCTTCCGGAATTGCTCGGCAAGCTGGCGGTATGCCCAAACATCGGGCGAGAGATCGATGTACCGACGCAATGCCTTCTGGCGCTGATCGGCGGTGTGCGAATTCTCAGCGACGACTTTCCAGAACTGCGCGCTCGCGGCGAATTTCGGTTCCAGCGCCGCGAGCGTGCCCGCCTCGATGGAATGGTTATGCCGAATCGTGGCCGCAATCGCGTCGGGGCTGCGCGAACTTACTCGGTTCAGCCGCGATGCCAGGTTTCCCACAGCGCGCCACTGTTCATACTCCAGCCGCGCGAGCAGATCACGGTGCACGTCGTCGGTGTGTAAGGCGGCACGCTGCTCGGCCTGCGCATACTGATCTGGCGAGTGGATTTGCCAAAGTTGACGCAGCGTGTGCTGAAAGGCGCGTAGCTGCGAATATTCGAGTTCCTCCAGCGATAGCCGCGTAGAGAGCGACTGGGCGGCAGCCTGCGCCCGTGCCGTATCGAGCGAGCACGCATCGATCAGCGGGCGGTAGCGGTGGGCGCTTGCCACCCCTTCGACCGCCGCAATGAAGTCGTCTGCCGGCACCGCCCATTGAAACCGCATGAAGTACACGCGCCGCCAAAGCTGAATAAACTCGGTTTCTTGCAACAGCCGGCCGAGCAATCGCCAGGAAAGCTCACCCGGGTCGTCCGCCCCTGGCGCCGCTAAGAGCGATTCGACCAATCCCGCCAGGTTTGCCGGGTTATCCGCCGGGCGATGCAACAACTCGGTGGTGGCGGCGGGCAAGGCGGAAAGCTGTCCCAGCCGCGCGGCCACCGTGTCGTTGAGCACCGCGGGCGCCAGTTGCGTAACCACGTGCAACGTGTCGATCGCGCAACTGTCGCACATCGCATCGTATAGCCGGAAGTCTTCGGGGTTTTCTTCCAAAAAGCGCCGCGCCAGCGTCTGCACCGACACCGATTCTTTCAGGCTTTCAAGATGGAAGAACTGCAATAGCGCGGCCAGCGGCGCGTAATCTTTCTGCTCGGCGAACTCGGCCAGTTTCTCGGTTTCGAATCGGCAATAGGCGCCGATGATGTCTACCCAGGGTGGGCGCGGCTCCGCATCGGTTTGCGCGGCCCGCAGCTTTTCAGCCGACTCCAGATCGGCAATCGCCGCGTCGTGAAGTCCGGCCATGCCTTTGGCATAGGCGCGACTCCAAAGCGCATCGCACGACTGCGGGCTTCGCGCTACATATCGCTGCGCGTACAAGAGCGACCGGGCCTTGAGCGCCTTGTGAACCGAATTCCAATGAAATTCACTCAACACGCCCAGGTTCGCGTAGGCGCGAGCCAGCGCTGCCAGCAATTCGTCCGATTCGCCCTGGCGGCGGATGGCGCGGTGCAGGTCACGCGCGACGACGAACTGGGCCGTAAAAGCCATCTGCTTTAGCCAGTCCGCGGCGGCCGCTGAGAGCGGCGTATCGTTGGATGAAGCGACCGGCTCGCCGCTTAATTTCTGCCCGGTGAGCAGAGTCGGAAACGCCTCGCGCGACCAACGCTCGGCCGCTTCGATCAATCGGCCATAATCAAGCGGCTCGTCGTGCTGCTGGTTCAGGACGAGTTGCTCTTTCCACACCGCCGCGGCGTCATCGGGACCATCGATGCGCCGAAGATCAAACTCGCTGGCGCCGGTGTGCGGAAATCGCATCGAAATAACAAATTTCGAAGTTGGCTCCGCTTCACGCTGCGGGTCCTCGCCTAAGATCTGATCGCGCGTGTCCCATTGTAATTGATCGCGCGCGGCAATTAGCAACGCTTGCCGAACGACCTCCCGGGCCAAAATCGGATAGCGAAGGTTCTGGTCGGTCCCCGCTTCGACAATGGCGCCCGAGCAGACCGCGGGCGCTGCCTCATTCGCATCGCCCGCATACACACTCAGTTCGCTGGCGGCCGTCCCCGGCGGCACATCGATCGCTAAAGTTGGCTTTTCAACTGGCGGCGGAGAGTCGGGCGCAATGCGCGGATCGTCGGCCAAAACAAACTGAAAAAACCGGTAAGTTTCGGCGTAACGATTGGCACCGGTCTTTTTGATTGCCGTGGCAAGCACGCCGTAAACTTGGCTGGCGAAAACGTCACGCAGTTCCCATTCCTCGCCGGTCGAAATCTCTGAGGGCCGTGGCCGCTGCATACTCGCAGAGAACGACCAGGGCACTTGCACGTTGATGACCTCAAGCGTCTGCCCGCCATGCTTCCAGAACCAACATTTCTCGCCTAGGAAGGCCAGACCATCCCGATACGCCACCGGGTTCCCTTCGGGCATGTCAGCGAGCACAAACTCCTCATCAAGCTTCGGCAGGGCAGCGCGCGTTAAGAGAAACTTGGATGACGGCTCGAAAGTCTGGCTGAGCCAGTACAGGGCGCCGTTTAAGCTGGCAATGCGCGAGTTATTGACGGGCGCAGCGGCCGCGTTATTCGATGCGAACTCATGAGACAGCGTTTCGGGATCGATCAGCAGCGGCGCCTCGTTAAAACTGCGCATGCTCCGGATCATCGCAAGCCGCCGCGCCGGCTTGCCATCGGCTTCACCAGTCGCCGATAAAGAAAGCAGCGCGACGGGGTGGTCCAGTCGAGGAACGTCTTGTGGCGACGCCGCCCCGGTTGTCGATGGCTCGGGCGGCAGAAAGACATGGAACGACGCTCCCTCCGATGGGGTGAACTCGGCGATGGCTAAACGAGCCGCCTCACGACGAACCTGAGCCGCTCCGCCGGGCACCGCAGGCGGCAAATGAGGTGTTGCCGCGCTATAAGCCAGACAGGCTTTGCCGGGACCGATCGGACCTACCACCACATAAGAATCGCCGCTGCCTGGTGGCTGGTCATTGGCGGGATCGACAGGCAGCCCATCTTCAGGACCGAATGCCCAGGTCTTTCCGGTCTGTGGATCGAGAACGATCAGCAATGGGGCTCGGCGATGTCGCACGAGCGATGCCCAGACGTATTGGCCGTCGTAGCAGACGGGAGTGCCGCCGCTTTCGGGAGTCAGGAATGATTCGTTGACGTTCGCTAACCAAGCCGGCTCAAGATGGCCTTTTTTCTTCAGCAGGAAGAGTTGGTTGTCGGTCCATACAACGTCGGTATCTCGACCGACGGGCAGAATGCCTTTGATTCGATCCACCAAGCCGCTGCCTGTCGGACTTTGCCAGGCCAAATTCACTGCCGCAATGCGCCCATTCGGTCCTTCGACCCGCTTGGCGGGATCCGGGAGTTTGCGTG
>DASVHB010000443.1:0-7522 GCA_036379195.1 Pirellulales bacterium | reverse complement strand
GACAGTCCGTCCCACGACTGCGGCAGCCGCGGCAAACGATAGGTTTTGTCAGAAACTTCGACGCGGAAAATCTCGTTGCGCGGCAAACGAGCCAGCATCCGATAAGGTCCGCGCGCCAGCGGGCGATACCCCAGCCGTTGGGCCAAATCAACCAGGCGTGAGTCGTTGCTGAGCTGCGCCGCTGGAATGCGCCGGCGCGCGAATCGTGCGGCCGACACGATAAACCCGATGGTTCCCAGCGCACACACGCCCAGATAGACCGTCCACCACCAGGGCAAAGCCCTCGTGTCCTCACTGCTGGCCAGCCGCCACCCGCCGACGCCGACCAACCAGGCCAGCACCATCGGCAAGGCTATGATGAGCATTTCATGGAGATCGCGCACCCATCGCAGCGTGGGTCCCCGCAGGCGCAGCGCGTGCAGGCGATTGACGGCGGCCACCATCAGCTCGAATTGGCCGATTGCCAGCAGCAAGAGCAGCAGCGCATTGAGCATTCGTTGAAGACAGATCCGAGGTTTCTGGCAGCCGCCGCTATCCTAACATAGTATTGGGAGGCGGGCCAAAACTTACCAATGAAGACCGCTACTTCATTCGCGGCATGGTCTTGCCCTTGAGCTGATAGACGTATGCCAGCACCTCCGCCACGGCGGCGTACATTTTGGCGGGAATCGGCTCGTTTATCTCGACCTCTTTATAGAGCGCCTGGGCCAACGGCTTCTTTTCGACAATGGGAATGCCATTTTCCAACGCCAGCTTGCGAATGCGCTGGGCCAGCAGGCCGGCGCCCTTGGCCACCACCACGGGGGCAGCCATGGTTTCGGGTTCATATTGTACGGCGATCGCCAACTCGGTCGGGTTGGTAATCACCACGTCGGCCTTCGGCACCGTCGTGCCAAGCCGGTTGAGAATCAATTGCCGCTGCACCGCGCGGCGCCGGGCGGCAATCTGCGGGTCGCCCTGCAAGTTCTTCATCTCTTCGCGCACTTCCTGCGTGGTCATGCGCATGTCTTGTTCTTGCCGCCACCATTGAAAGCCATAGTCGAACAACGCCAGCAGCAACAATGCCGCGGCGATCTTGATACCCGTCCACAGCAACGACTCAGAGATGGATTGTCCGATTTGCGGTAGTTCCAGCCCAACGAGCGCCAGCAGGTTCGACAGCTCACCCGCCAGGCAAGCATAGGCCACCGCGCCCACCAGCACTACCTTAATCAGCCCGAAAAAGAGCCGCACGACACTGGCGAGCGAAAACACACGCTGAAAGCCGCGTAGCGGGTCGATGCGCGTGATGTCGGGCATCAGCTTTTCGGGCAAAAAGAGCAGGCCCACTTGCGCCACGTTGGCGGAGACGGCGATGACCAACATCACGCACAGTAACGGCAGCACCGCCCAAGCCAGGGTGTTCGCCAGTCCGGCAACCTCGGCGGTGACGCTGGCCACGTCGGTTTCGAGCCAGGCATCGCCGCCCAAATAGTTCTGCGTGAGATTGCCCAGCGTATTGGCCACCGAGCCGCCGAGCCACAAGATGGCCACCAGCGAGCCGAGCAACAGTGCCGAAGAACCGAGGTCTTGGCTGCGCGCAACCTGGCCGTGCTCGCGGGCCTGTTGCCGGCGATACTGGGTTGGTTCTTGCGACTTTTCGCCGTTTTGTTCCAAATCAGGAATGCTCTCTGAGCGTGTCTGTAGGGAACGCCCTCCGTGGCGTTCCGGGCACCGCGGTCGACGTCGTTCCGCCCTTCACGGAACGCCACGGAGGGCGTTCCCTACAGAGGTACTTGCCGATCGTAATTTGCCACCGCGTCGAGCACCGTTTGCAGGGTCGGTTCGATTTCGTCCTGAAACAACCAGGCCATGCCCGCTAGCGAGGCTGCCAGAATACTGAATGTCGCCAGTGCATTCAGGCCAAAGCCCAACGCCATGATGTTCAGTTGCGGCAGCGTGCGGCTGATGACGCCCAACACCAGCGATGCCAACAGCAGCGCGGCGGTCGCCGGAGCGGCCACGCGAATGCCCAACGAAAAACTTTGCACCAGCAGCGTGACGACGGTTTCGCCCAACGAGTGCGACATGCCCGCCGTGCCGGGCGGAATGGCCGCGAACGTATCGAGCATGCCGATCATCAGCAGCCGATGCCCGCCGAGCAGCAAGAAGGCGGCCAGCGCCACCAGATACAAAAACTGTGAAAAGAGCGGTACGTTGGCGTCGAAGCCGGGGCTATACAGATCGGCCAGCGTCATGCCGCTCATTTGTCCAATGATCTGTCCGGCCAATTGCACTCCCGACAGCAACAGCACCACTCCAGTGCCCAGCGTATAACCCACCAGCAACTCGCCGCCGATGGCTGGCAGATAGCCGGCCAGCGTGACAGGCGGCTCGACCGGCGTGCCGATCTGCCCTGGAAAGATCAATACCGCCAGGGCGAACGCCAGAAAGACGCGAATTTGGGTCGGTATTTCAGTGCTGCCAAACGGCGGCCCCGCGAGCACCAGCCCGCTGGTGCGCACCAGCACCAGCGTGAACAGAAAGAGCTGGTTCTGACTTAAATCTAACAGGCCGGCGAACATCAGGGCCACCGCGCGAGCTAAAGCATGATGTTGCCAAAGACGTCTTCGATGTACTGGACCATTTGGTTCAGCAGCCACGGCAGACTGAAGACCAGCACGGCAACCATGGCGACGATCTTGGGCACGAAGGCGACGGTCTGTTCCTGCACCTGGGTGAGAGCTTGCAACAGCCCGATGGCCAGGCCGACGACCAGCCCGGCAATGAGCACGGGCGAGCTGATCAGCAAGGCGATCATGACCGCCTCGCGGCCGAGATCGACGGCATCGGTCACGTCCATGCGAAATGCACCGCGGGTGGGAAAGGGGCCGGGATAGATAGGCGTTTTAGGCCGGCGCGTCAAGGGCCATTTGGACGTGTTGAGACCGCAAGGGTGCGATCGAGAGGACGGCTTTCTAACGCCTCGACAGAAACTAGGGCAAAAACTACCCTCGCCGCGGTTTTTCAACTCGCTCACATCGACTATGATGTGAGAAGGGGCAAAAGCACGCTCAGGAAGTGTATTTGTGCCTCGGGTTGTCCGCCCCATGCTGATCGCGTCGGACGGGTTTCCGCTTGTCAGCCGGCGGTCCAAGTGCCTCGGTGTTCGCGAGCCGCCCGATCGGTATGCGGACGTCGAAAGTTGAAAAAAATGGATAAGGTTCCGCAACAAGACGATCAATATCGCCATTATGTCGAACTGCTGCTGAGTCATCACAGCCACGTGGCTGCAGGTGCTAACGACAGCGATGAGACCGAGGCGATCGAGGCGATCGAGGATGCGATGACTCAGCTTTGGGACGAACTCGATATTGACCAGCGGCGTAGCTTGTCCGGTCTCAGTTCCGATTTAAATTGGGTTCGCAGGCGAGGACACTTGGCCCCAAGGGCAACGCCGTCGGATCGCGTGACAGACGCCGACGTGGAACGCGCGATCGAGGCCAGCGGCCGCGGTGAATGGCACGATGTTCTTCGTCACCTGCGGGTTTGCAGCGCAAAACTGTCGCCTGTCCAAGTCGCCAAGCTGCGCTCTACCGCGTGGCAGCAGCTCGGTTTTCCGCAGATAGCGCGGCAATTTGCCGGCTTCGCCAGCGAGCTTGAGCGGAACCCAATGCCGCTGCCCATGCCGGCGATGCCTGCCAAGACTGAGGCGCGAGCAGGCGAGTAGTCAAGAGTACTTGGCTCAGCCTTTCTTAGGCGGGCGCCGGCCCTTGCCGTTGCAGACTTCCAACTCCGTAACCAGCAACAGGTCAATGATGCTGAACGACTCATCTTCATGGTAGACGATCACGGTCCGACCGCTCGGCGAGTGTGAGAGAAAATCGCGGTGCGGTACATGCAGCGACCGCCCATCGGCCAGACGAATGGTGAACGGCTGAAAGGGATTAGCCTGGTGCGTCGATCGCAATTGCTCGATGGTCATGGTGCGGACTTCGTAGCGTCGCGGATTATTTCTCGCGGTCTCTTCGTTTCCGGTTTTCTTCACGTTCCCGTTCAAACGCCACTTCAGCCTCGCGCGACAATCTTATCTCTGTTTGCCAGTCGGAAAACCCCAGCGATTCGTGCAGCTCTTTGATCGGCGCCCCAGGCTCAAACTCATCGGGCGTGTCGAGGGTGCGAACTGCGAAAATGCGGAAATCTTCGTAGGGCAGATCGGGCGTTCCAACGACGCCAGCCCCGTCCAAGATGCATCCAAGGTTGCCTAAATACTCGCGTTGCATCAGTCTGGCAAAAAGTGCTAAATCGTCGGCCGATGCGCCCGATTGCACGAGGCGCTTGATCACGTCATGGCCATCGCAATCGGGATGCTCCGCGCGGTACTTGATCCACGACGAATCGTGGATTGTGGCAAGCACGTGCTCCGCGAGCGTATAGAAACAAAGCGTTTCGAGCAGCGGTTCTCCTTCGTCGAGCGCCTCCTTCGCCATTTGTTTGGCACCGTCGGCATCCCAGCCGCGCTTGATGAGAAGCTCCTCGGCCGCCCGCAGTTTGTCTTTTTCATTCACGGTTGGTCTCCTCGCAGATAAGTCGCTGACGAAAATCAAGCGGCAATTGCTGGCCCTAAATGACCTTGCGCACGCGAGTAGCGCCATTTTTCCAGGCCTGCCGCGCTAGTCTACCTGCACCTTACCATGTCAGCAACAACGTGCTTAATGGCGCGATGCGGCCGAGCGGTGGGACTCGCTGCGCTCGGCCCACCCTACGGTTTTGTCAGAGCCAGCAACGCCTCTTCTATGGAAACACGCTGTGATTGCAAATCAGCGAGACTTGCCCGCTCTTTGGCCACTACCTCGGGCGGCGCGCGCTCGACAAAACTGGCATTGCTCAGTTTGTTCTCCTTCGCGGTGATCGCCCCTTGAATGCGGCCGCGCTCTTTTTCGAGCCGCGATCGCTCGGCGGCCACGTCGATCAGACCAGTCAGAT
Source organism: Pirellulales bacterium (assembly GCA_036379195.1). Lineage (GTDB taxonomy): Bacteria > Planctomycetota > Planctomycetia > Pirellulales > JAICIG01 > JAICLL01. The sequence goes on along the minus strand of DASVHB010000443.1, from coordinate 2,557 downwards.
CGACAAATAGTTCCACGCTTTTCAGGCTCAGATGGGCATTGGTGGCCGGCGCGGCGGCGTCCGGTCCCCAGGCGATCGCCGCGGCGCCGGCCAGCGACTCGAAATAACGCTCCATCGGACGCAGCAAATCGGCCGTTTCGCCATCGCAACGCACGGCGAAACGGATCGGCGTTTTAGGACTGATGTTCTGGCGACTGCGAACTTCACGCAAACCTCGCAATACTTCTTGAAAACGGGCGAAGCGAGCTTCGATCTGCGCGTCTTGCCGCTCTAGACCTGCCTGCGGCCAGCGAGCGATCATCACGCTGGCCGCCGCGTTCATCGGCTTCGATAAGCCACGCTCGGGGGCAAGCCGGGCCAGCAATTGCCAGATCTCTTCGGTCACAAACGGCATCGCCGGGTGCAAGAGCCGCAGCAGCGTATCGAGCGTGTGAACCAGCACTCGCTGCGCCACCGGCCGCTGCGCCTCGTCTTGCAAACGCCCCTTGACCATCTCGACATAAAAGCTGCAGAACTCGTCCCAGGCAAATTCGTACAGCGACCGCATGGCGTCGGCAAAACGGTAGCTTTCCAAGGCCTCGGTCGCCTGCTGCGTGACGGTCGCCAACCGGCTGAGTACCCAGCGGTCTTCGACGGCCAACTCATCGTCGCGTACCGCCGCCGGCGTGTAGCCTTCGAGATTGAGCATGGCGAACCGCGCGGCGTTCCACAGCTTGTTGCAAAAATTGCGGGCCAACTCGAAGCGTTCGCTCACCACCGCGCCGCGCGGCAAGGCCCGATCGTCGGGCTTGGCGGCCCATTGCGTCGAAAACTCCTCGCCGCAATGCACACACTTCACCCGGGGCAGCACGCGGTTCTTCTTGATCTGCTCGATCAGCTTCTTACAATGCGGGCATTCAAACTCCACCGGCATCCGCACGTCTTGCGTTTCGGTGGTCAGGTGCGCCAGGCCAAAGCGCAGTGCGTCGGCCCCGAACTTGTCCATCACATCCACCGGATCGACGCCGTTGCCCTTGGTCTTCGACATCGTCTCGCCGTAGCCGTCGAGAATCTTGGGATGGATAAAGACTTCTCGGAACGGCACATCGCCCACGTTGTGCAGCCCGGTGAGCACCATCCGCGCCACCCAGAGCGTGATGATGTCGCGGCTGGTCACCAGTACGCTGGTGGGATAATAGTACTTCAACTCCGGCGTTGCCTCGGGCCAGCCCAAGGTGGAGTGCGGCCAGAGAGCCGAGCTGAACCAAGTGTCGAGCACGTCGTCGTCGCGCGTGAGCGCGTGGCCCGGCACTGCGTCGTCGGGCAAATCTTCTTCGCGGGCGCAAATCAGCCACCGCTCTTGCTCTTCGTCGCGTTGCCAGACAACGTCGTCGCGGCCGGCGAAGGCCCGCCGCAAGTCGCCTTCGCGGGCGGTGGCGCAATACCAAATAGGGATGCGATGGCCCCACCAAAGCTGCCGGCTAACCGGCCAATCGCGCTTTTCGCCGAGCCAATCGAGATAGCCCTGCGCATAGCGGCCCGGCACGATCTTCACGCGCCCGTCGCTCACCGCGTCCATCGCCGACTGGGCAAGCTGATCCATTTTCACAAACCACTGATCGGCCAGATAAGGCTCGATCGGCGTCTTCGAGCGGTCGGAATGGGCCAGATCGATTTCGCGGTCCTCGACTTCGACCAGCAGCCCCAGCGACTCCATATCAGCCACGACGCGCTCGCGCGCTTTGGGAATGGTTAGCCCTTGGTAACGACCGGCGCTCGCGTTGAGCGTGCCTTCGGGATTAAGAATATTCACCATGGGCAGGCTCTGTCGCTTGCCCACGTCGTAGTCGTTCGGATCGTGGGCCGGCGTGATCTTGACGCAGCCGCTGCCCAGCTCCGGCTTGGCCCACTCATCGGCCACCAGCGGAATCGGTCGATCGACCAGCGGCAGCATGAGCATGCGGCCCGCGCGGGCCATGTCGCGCAACCGGATCAGCGTCGGCAAAATGGTCGTTCGCCGCTGGGCCAGCGCGTCGAGCTGCGCCCTCAACGCCTCGCGCTCTTTCTCCGGCGCTTCAGCCAGCTTTTGCTTGAGTTCGGCTTCGGCGAGATCGAGCGCCGCCGCCGGATCGGGATGCACGGCGACGGCGGTGTCGCCAAGCATCGTCTCGGGCCGCGTCGTGGCGATGATCACGTGCGTCGGTTCGCCGGGCTGCGGATCCGTCACCGGATATTTGAGATGCCAGAAGTGGCCGGCGACCGTTTCGTGATACACCTCGTCGTCGCTGACGGCGGTCTGCAAAAAAGTGTCCCAGTTGACCAGCCGCTTGCCGCGGTAGATCAGCCGCTCCTGGAACAGCCGAAAGAACGTATATCGCACGGCACGTGCGCACATCGGGTCGAGCGTGAATCGGGTACGCTGCCAGTCGCAACTGCACCCCATTCGCTTGAGCTGGCCGAGAATGCGCTGCTCGTACTCGTCCTTCCATTGCCAGATGCGTCGCACCAGCTCGTCGCGGCCCAGGTCGTGGCGGCTTTGCTTCTCTTCGGTCAGCAGCCGCCGCTCGACCACGGCCTG
>DASVHB010000442.1:0-2000 GCA_036379195.1 Pirellulales bacterium | reverse complement strand
GTTGCCGCCGGTGTTGCCGATGGGCCGCGGCAGCAGCACGTGCGCGGGCACGTCGCCCTTGGGGCCTTTCATTTTCGCCAGCACGCAGCCCACGTGGGGGTGCTCCACCCCGCCCTGGAACAGCCGCCCGGTCTGCATCATCTGGTGCCCGGTGTCGTGGACGGCGGCGGCGGTGTGGTAGCAGCTTCGCACCAGCGAAAACTTGTCGGCGTGCTGGGCCATGCGCGGAAAGATCTCGGTGATGTCGATCGCCGAGGCGTTGGTCTTGATCGGCTTGAACGGCCCGCGAATTTCGGCTGGGGCTTCGGGCTTGGGGTCCCAGGTGTCGATCTGGCTGGGCGCGCCCAGGTTGAAGATCATGATGACCGAGCGTTCGTCGTGGCCGGGGGCCACGTTGCCCTGCGCCTGGGCGGTCATCAGGTCGGTTAACGAAAGGCCGACGGCGCCGAGCATGCCGGCCTGCAAAAAGTCGCGTCGCGTGACGCCGTCGCAAGTGTGCGTCGAGCCGTTGCCGGAAAGCCGCAACATGGCCGGTCTCCTTTGCTCAGATCAGTCGAAAGCCGTAGGCAGGATACTGTGTTTGATGCTAACAGCAGAGGTTTGCAAGGGCAAGTTGGGGCGGTGATCGGTGGCTGGGGCAGAGCCGCGCGAAGAGCGATGAATTGAGAGCAAAACGAGGCCGCGGCGATGCCCCGGCGGTTTGCCATCGACATGCCGCGGCCTCGTGGTGCTGGGCCAAATGGCGGGGCGACGTCGCGCCGCCCCCCGCGGAACGGCACGGAGTCCGTTCCCTACAGAGGCCGAACGGCGAACGACCGTTTTCAATTCAATACCGACCGGAGGAAAGCGCCCAGCCCGCGCCGAGCTTTGTACGTCAGCCGCTTGACCATCACTTGCTCGGCCTCCATAATCACGCTCGCTTTTGCGGCAGGGGCAACGTGCGTCGTTCTCTCGCATGAATGCTGAGCCATGTCGGTTTCAGGCAATGACGGCGGATCGCTGCTGCTGGTCGAAGAATACTTTTCGACCAGCGACGATCGCCTTGTCGACGAGCTACGCGGCGCGTGGTCGCCCCAGGCGTTGGCGGCGCTGGCCGACCGCTGGAAGCGCGATCCACGCCCGTGGGCGCGACGACAAATCATCGCCTATCTCGATCTGCCGCTCGACCGGCCCGGGCATCACCCGCTGGTCAAGCGGCTTTTCAAGCAAGCCGAGCAAGACGGCGACGACGAAGTCATGGCCGCGTTTCTGGCGGCTTTCGACCGGCTGGTGCGTTTGCGCCGCCGCATGCGCTGGCGATACGATTGGGACTCGCGCACCAGTTGGCAAGAAGAAGAACTTTACGCCCCGCGAAATTCGATCCTGCCCCAGAAACACCGCAGGCATATCAATCCAAGGACCGGCGGTCGCGTGGACGTGCCCGTGAAGGTGCCGCGTCATGGAGTGCTGTTCTCCTACCACACGCGCCGCTATCTGCGTCGCCGGGCGTGGCGTTATTTCCGGCGGCTGGCCTATCGCCGCCCAAACGACTATGTAGCAGCGATTTGCCGGGCGTTGCCGCTCTACCGAGACGCCGACGTGGCCCGCGGCGAAGATATTTTGGAATGCTGGGGACTGGTACACGCGTGTTTCGGCCGGCATCCGGCACTTAAGTTTGGCGCATCGCGCATCGCCTTGCGCGACGGCGCATCGCTCGACCAGTTGGCCGCCGCGCCATCTTTTCCAGAGTTTTGGCAGAAGCCCGATGCCGCGGACCATTTGTTCAACCTGGTTTGCACGGCCGGCTCGCGCCTGGTGCGCGTCTGGGCAACCCAACTGCTGGGGCGCGAGCATCAAGCCTGGCTCAGCAATCTGCCAATCGATGCTTTGCTGCGGGTGCTCGATCACGACGATCCCGAAGTGCAGCAATTCGGCGCCGGGCTGTTGGACTCGCTGAAAGGCATCGAGAGCTGGCCCATCGCCACTTGGCTGCGATTGCTCGAAATCCGCAATCCAACGGT
>DASVHB010000441.1:0-15001 GCA_036379195.1 Pirellulales bacterium | reverse complement strand
CTCGGCGCTGGCGATGCGCCAGTTTTGGCGCGCGGTCACTGCTTGTTGCTCCAAGTCGGCCAGCAGGTTGCGAGCCCGGTCGACTTCGACGCCGGAAACCAGGTCGCGGCTCAACGCGGCGATCGTCGCCACAAGTTGGCGTCCCCGCTGGACGGCATCGATCGCCACCGCGTATCGCCCGCGAGAGCGGTGCACGTCAAAATACGCTTTGGCGGTCATAAAGAGGGCGTCGTTTTTGGCGGTTTGAACGTCCCACCTCGCCGAATTGAGCATCTGCCGCTGGCGCAGCGGCTCGAAGATCATCTCGGTCATGTATTGAAACTGCGGCGTGGGGAGCATCGGCGGGCCGGGATCGGGCTGATAGAAGAGGTTGGGACCGCTCGGCGTCCAGGTGAACCCGCCGCCGCCATAAAACCAGTTGATGTTTTGATTGAGCGGACGCCCCAGGTCGCCGGGCGAGGGCTGCCCCACGGCATTGACTCCCTGAGGAATATTCACGCCGCGGTTGAAGTCGGGTCCGTAGCCGTCGTGACGGACGTAATCGGCGCCGAAGTTAATGGTGGGCACCCACAGCACCTTGGCCTTTTGGAGTTTTGCTTCGGCGACCCAGACGTTGGCGCCAGTGACGTTGACGATGATCGGCCGCGCGTCGGCCAGCCGCAGGGCGGTAGCCAGATTGATCGGAAAGCGCAGATCGCCCGGCTGCGCCGGTGGCGGCCTCATCTTCAGCACCTCGCCGCCGGGAGTCGGCGGCTCTTCGAGCGGCGACTTTTGGCTCGGCCGGCCTTGAGGCTTGTCGCCGCGCGCGGGAAACGTGACCAGGGGAGGCGATTCTTGGTTTGGTAAACGGCCGTCCCTCCGCGGCGCCGGCACCTGACGGCTCGAGCCGGAAACGCTCGTGGTGCGCACACGCGGGATTTGTTCACCGCCCTGGACCCAAGTTTGCACGACGGCAAAGAACAGGCAGGTTACGGCGATCAACAAGCGGTTCAAATCTCGCATGCAAACGGTTCCTTCCGTTTTTTTGGGTACGGCCCGGCCGTACGTCAGGCCTTTCAGCCTGACGCGCGTCAGGCTGAAAAGCCTGACCTACTAGCGCGATGGCGGCGGCGGCCCCGTGCCCACCGGCGGCAGAAAGCGCGGACGCGTGGTGTTGATCGCCAGAATCGGCCCCGTGCGTCGGAAATACGCCAATTCGCGCGCGGGATAGCCCAGCGCGTGGTACACGCGGAACTGCGCCTGGTTGTATTCGGCGACCGTCGACCAATAATCGTCGTACGCCATGTTCAACAGCTTCAGGGCAAACACGACTTCCTGCGGGCGAAAGATGAGTTGCAGCACGTCGCCGAAGCGTTGGGTCTGCCCGAGGCCCTCCTCCGCCCCCTTGTAATTGACGAGTGCGCCGCGCAACTCGCGTTCCGCCTGCACCACTCGTGCCGCCGCCGATTGGAGCCGCGCTTGCGCGCGCGTCACATCGGCGGCCACCATGTCTTGCGCGCGGAAGAACTGCACCAGGTTCTCCGAAGCGTCGCTCCGCATCCATTTGACCATAGCCGCGTTGCCCATGCCGAACGAATCGAGTTGCCACATCACGCCGGGCGAAAAGTCGTCGCGGGGGTACCACAGGTTCATTTTGTTGCCGCTGCCAATGCCCAGCGCTCCGAATTGGAGTTGCTCGTAGGGAGTCTGCAAGCCGTTCATCATGACGACGGGAAGAACCGGTCGCAGTTTTTCGCGCCGAATTTTGACGAGCGACGCCTGGACCAGCGATTGTTGCGAAGCGAGCTCCGGACGGTTGGTCAAGGCGATCGCCATGAGTTGGTCGATGGGACGTCCCGGATCGATCAGGGTGATCTGCAAGTGGTCGGGTTCCAACGGTTCGACCACGGCGCGCGGATCGAGCCGGAGCACTTTGGTGAGCGCGGCGCTCGACTTTCGCCAATTCTGCCGCGCGACCACGGCCTGCTGTTCCAGATCGGCGAGAAAATTTCGGGCGCGATCGACTTCCACGGCCGGAACAAGATCGGGGTCCAGCGACTTGATCTTCGCCACCAGCCGGCGCCCCTTCACGACAACATCGATGGCGCCCGCGTAGGTTCCGCGCCACTTGTGTACTTCGAAGTAGGCGTCGGCCGTCACGAACAAGGCGTCGTTTTTGGCGGTCTGGATACTCCAGCGGGCGGCGTTGAGTTCTTGCCGCGCGGCCAGGGGCTCGAAAATGATGTCGGTGGCGTACTGCATCAAAAACAAAGCCCCGCCGCCATAGAAGAAATTCACGTTCTGAACCAGCGGCCTGCCAAACGAGGCCGGGTCGGGCTGGCCGAACGCGTTTTGCCCCACGGGTAGGTTCTGCCCCCTCAGCGTGTCGGGTCCGATGCCGTCGTGGCGAGTGTAGTCGAAGCCGATGTTCAGAGTGGGTATCCAGAGCGTCTTCGTCTTTTGCAACCGGGCCTCGGCGATCCAGGCGCTGGCTTGCGCGGCGGCGATCACCAGCGGCCGCACGTCGGACAGCCGCAAGGCGGTGGCCAGATTGATGGGAAACCGCAGGTCGCCCGGCTCCGGCTTGGGAATCTCCAAGTTCACCACCTCAGCCGGCGCAGGCACTTCGAGCGGAGACGACCGGCTCGGTTGCGCCGGCAATCCAAGTCTCATCGGCGTAGGGATGTCTTCGCTCGCACCGACTCCATTCGGCATCGTGGGAAGCGAAGCGGCGGCCCGCGGAATTGGCCGCGCCGCCGCCCGGATGAAACGCCCAGACGTCGCATCGCTCAGCGGCGGCGCGGCGCGGCACGGTAGGCCCGCCCAAGCCAGCGCCATGCCCGCGGCCACCAACCACAATCCGTTTGATGGTTTCATTGCAAGAATTCCTTGTCACCCACGCGCGCGTCAGCGCGGAGGCCGCGGCGGACCTGTGCCCACGGGCGGCAGGTATGCCGGCCGCTGAGTATTCACCGGCAGAATTTCGCCCGGCGGGCGGTTAAACGTTAGCTCGCGCGCCGGATAGCCCAGCGCGTGAAATAACCTGAATTGCGACGTGTTGTAGTCGGCCACGGTGTCGAAGTATTCGTCGAAAGACTGATGCAGCTTTTGCAGAGCGTAGACGACTTCCTGCGGCCGGTAGATCAATTGCAGCACGTCGCCAAAGCGCTGAGTTTGGCCGAGACCCTCGAAGCTTTTCTGATAGGTGACGACTCCCGTGCGCAGCGAACGTTCCGCCTGGACCACTTTCGCCGCGGTCGATTGCACCAGGGTCTGCGCCTGATTGATCTCCGCCGCGACTGCGTCTTGCGCCCGCATCAGTTTGGCGATGGCTTGCGATTGTTCGCCGCGACGCTTCTTGATGTGGGCCAGATTACCGAACCCGAAGCTGTCCCACTGCCACATCAATTGCGCGCTGATATCGTCGCGGAAGTCCCAATTGTTGAGCAACCGCCCCCTGCCCGTGCCGAAGATCGACGCTTCAGGCACCATGCCGCCGGGCGTCTCCCAGCCGGTAAGCAACACCGAAGGGAGCAGTGGTCGCATTTTTTCCTGGCGAATGCGGACCAGCGCCGCCTTGATCTCGGCCTGGTGCGCGGACAACTCGGGGCGGTTGAGCAATCCGATCGCCATGAGCTGGTCGAGCGGACGCGAGGGATCGAGCAACGTGATTTGCAGATGATCATGTTCCAGCGGTTCGCACACGGCGCGGGGATCGAGTCGGAGGATTTGGGTCAAATCGGCGCTGGCCACGCGCCAATTTTCGCGGGCCGAAACGGCGCGCTGCTCGAGCAAGGCCAGCAGGTTTCGAGCGCGGTCCACCTCGACCGCGGGCACCAAATCCCGGCGCAGCGCATAGATCGCGGCCACCAGCTTCCGCCCTTCCTGGACGGTGTAGAGCGCGCCGGCATACCGCCCGCGAAAACGGTGGACGTTGAAATACGACCTCGCGACCTCCAAGATTACGTCGTTTTTCGCCGTCTGGATGTCCCAACGTCGGGCATTCAAGTTCTGCCGCGCGGCCAACGGCTGGAAGATGATGTCGGTTGTGGCGACGACCTGGTAAAGGCTGACGCCGGCGATGAACCAGTTGAGGTTTTGGTTGATCGGTTTGCCGAAGCCGCCGGGCGCCGGTTGTCCGTAGATGCCGACGCCCTGAGGCACGTTGACGCCCTGATTGAAATCGATCGGGCCATCGTGGCGGCTATAGTTCGCGGCAATCATAAACGAGGGAATCCACAGCACGGCCGCTTTCTGCAGTTCGGCCTCGGCTTTCCACGCGCTGGCCTGGGCGGCGGCGACGATGAGGGGGCGGCCATCGGCCAGCCGCAACGCGGTTGCCAGGTTGATGGGCAAGCGGAGATCGCCGCGCTCCAGCGGCGGCAGTGGCAGGGTCACGGTTTCGCCTCCCGCCGGCAGCGGCAATTCGAGCGGCGACTTGTCGCTCGGCCGACTAGGATGATGGAGGCGCGCTGGTATTTCGACGAGCGGCTGGCCGTTGTCGAGCGAAGGGGGCGATGTCGATGCAAGCTGCCGGAGCGACGTCGTTTGTTCAAGTCGGGAGCGTCCGGCTTGGGCGTGTCGAATCGGCTGCGGGGTCGCCGGCCCGGTATTCCACGCTTGGCTGCCCTGTGGCGGTCCGACGCGCCGGCGGTCGGGCGGCTGCTCAGAATAGCCGTTGTAGGAAGAATATGAGGGCTGGCGGAACCCCGCGCTGCTGGCGGTGTTCAGCCCCCGGGCGGAGGCGCCCGGCGGTTGAGCCCGCGCCGGTTCTGAAATGAAATGAAGTAAGGCAGCCATCACACTGAGGAGTCTGGCGGCGGCCAGGGCCGTGCATCCTGGCGGCCATCGGCCCGTGGCCGCGGTGATCGGGGGACTTGCGCCTGGTTCCACCGGATTTCACTCGTTGTGCGTTGAATTGTTCCGTCGAGCCGGTCCGAAATGCAAGCGCAAGTGAAACCCATCGAGCAAGTCCATGCCGAATGGCGCGGCGCGCAATCGCCTTTGGATGAGAGTTGATCAATGCCGGCGCAACGCCATCTGGGAAGTGGCCCGCAATCCTACCGCACCGGCCTAAAGCCGCATAGACCAGTCGGCGGCATAACTAGTGATCTAGTGATCGCCTTTGGTGGGACGCACGTCGAACAGGCGGCTGGCATCGTCGTGGCGGCGCGCGCGGCGATATGCGACCGCCAGTTGGTTGCGGCAGTCGCCAGAACTTGGGTCGTCGGGGCCCAACTCGGCTTCGCGCAGCGCCAAAGCCCGCTGATATTGCTGAACTGCGCGGTCGGCCTCGCCCAAGTCCAGGTACGCCGCGCCCAGGATTTCACGAATCGCAGCCTCGACGAGCGGCCGGTCGGCGAAGGCTCCCGCCGTCTTGGCTTGAGCGGCTTCGACCGCTTCGCGCAGCGTGGCCTCTTCGCCTAGGCCATTGGCGTCCCAACTGGTGGGATTGCCCGTCGCCAACAACAGATTGTCTTGCAGAAAGGTCAACACCGCTTTGGTGTCTTGCTCGCTGCGACGCGCCGCCTTCTCGCCAGCCAGGGCTTCGTCACGTTCCTTTTGCAGTGCGCGGCGCTCGGCGATGACTTCGTCCAACTGTTTCTTCGCCAGGGTCTCGCTTTTTCGCGCCTCGTCCCGCTGCTCAAGAAGCTGGGCGGGCTTGATCTCCGTGTCGTCGCCGCGCGCTTGGAACATCGCCACGCCGATGCCCCCTAACGCGGCAGGCAGCAGTAGTATCGCTCCGGTGTTTACCAGACCGCGCGGTCGCTTGCGCTGCGAATTGTCGCCGGCGGGCAGATCGCACGATTCGTTGGTTAAATCAAAGGGGACGGGTGTTGGCTTGGACAGCGCGTCGGCGGTATGGGTCTCCCGAGTCATCTCATTCCGATCCAGCGTTTGCGTCATGTTGAACGTCCTCTAAAAACAGCAGGGTAGCAGTTGGGAAAGTGCCTCAAGGTTGTCTTCTGGGCCGCTTAGGCCGCAGGTGAAGTTATGTTTTCTTGGGCTTTTCGGGCATGTCGCTGGCCAGTTCGGTGTCGTGCGGCGCTGATTCGTGCTCGAGCCGCACCTCGCATCCCTCGCTCAGCACCGAAGTATCGCCGACGATCACCAGCTCCGAACCATCGATGGGCGAGCGCGGCTCTTCGCCCGGATACTTCGGCTTCGACTGCCGATTGGTGACCTCGACCCAGTCGCCGTCGCTGACGGCGGTCTCGACTTCGGTCAGCGCGGCATGACCGTCCTGATAGCTCCAGTAGTAGGTCTGATCGCCGCGGTGAACGATGGCCGAGGCCGGCAAGGCCAGCACGTTGGGCCGCTCGATGACTACCTTGCCGTAGGCGTACATGCCGGGCAAAACCTCGGTGCCCAAGTTCGCCAGGTCGATCTCGGCCCGCAGCGTGCGGCTTTTCATGTTCAAGGCCCACGCGGTGCGCGTGACCGCGGCCGGCAGCCATTGATCGCGGTAGGCCTTGATCTGCACCCGCGCCTTGGAACCGACGCGCACATAGTTGGCGTCCTTCTCGGGAATGTCGACAAACACGCGGACGATGTCCGTGCGATCGACCACGTAGATGGGGGCGCCCTTGCCCGAAGGCGAGAGATGCGGAGCATGAACATCCGCCGTCGGATCGCCGGCGGCGGGCAGCACGAAGTCCCAACTGTTGGCGTTGCGGGCCACGACCACGCCGTCGTAGGGCGCGGGAATCGTTAAGTATCCCACCCAGGCGTCCATTCGCTTGGCATCGCTTTCGGCCACGCGAACTCGCGCCTTGGCCACATCGACGTCGACTTGATCTTCCGAGAGGGTTTCTTCGGCCGCCAACAGATCTGCCTGAGCCTTTAATACCGCGGCCTCGGCGGCCATCCAGGACGCTTTCGACATCTGGTGCTGATTGCGCGCTTCCAGAGCGATTTGCGGATCGACCACGCTCCGCTTGACCTCACGGTCGAGGCGATTGACTTGCAGGTCCCAGCGCCAGGTGTCTGACTTGTATTTGTCGACAATCGCTTTTGCTTCTTCCAATGCCGCTTGCGCCGCTTTCACCTTGGCGTCGGCCACCTTCACGATTTGCTCAGCCAGCCGCACCCGCTCTTCGTCGAGCTTGACGGTGCGGTGCTTGGTCTCAGCGTCTTCCACCAACTCGGGCACAAATAGCGTGCAGAGCACATCGCCCTTCTTCACCTTATCGCCGATATCAACGTTCCACTGTTTGATGTAGCCGCTTACCTTGGGATAGATCGAGGTGCGCTCGTAACTTTCGACGAAGCTAGGCTGGCCGACGACGGCGACGATTTTGCGATATTCCGGCTGCACCACCTTTACTACAGGCGGCTTCAAGAGGCTGGGGGCGTTCGTCTGCTCGTGCTTTTCGCAACCGATTGCGGCGACCGCCATGATCAGCAGCCAGGCGAACGCGCGGCGGCAGGGTGGTGTTGTCAGGTCCATGATTGCAATCTCCAATTCGTCCCGAAACGTGAGCAAGGCAGCCGCGCCAATCATCGATCTCTGTCCTCGCTTACGCTCCGGGTTGGTGTGCTCTTGTCAGTGGTTCGAATGCTCGTGGCTCTCGCCATCATTGGCGGCATGGTCTTGATGATGTCCATCCGAATGCTCGGCGTGATCGAAGACGTGCGGATCGTAATACGCGCTTTCCGGATCGTCTGGGTAAATCGAGGGCGAGCGATGCACCTTGCCGCCGATGACCATCGCGAAAATCGACGGCAACACCAGCAGCGTGGCGAAGGTGGACATGACCAGCCCGCCAATCACCGCCAAACCCAGCGGCGCCTGCATCTGGCTGCCTTTCTCCAAGGCCAACGCCATGGGAACCATGCCCACCGTCATGGCGCAGGCCGTCATCAGAATGGGGCGCAACCGCTGGCTCGCGCCGAGAATCGCCGATTCCGCCGAGGGTTTGCCGTGCCTCCAATGCTCGTCCATGAACGTGACCATCATCACCGAGTTGGATACCGAGACGCCCAGGCACATGATCGATCCCATGAACGACTCGATATTGAGCGTGGTTCCGGTCAGGTAAAGAATGGCCGCGATGCCCGAAAGAACACCCGGCACGGCGCCAATCGAAATCAGCGCCAAGCGCGGCGACTGAAAGTAGGCTGTCAAGAGCACGAGAATCACAAACACGGCCACGCCCAAGCCGATGCTCAACGACTTAAACATCTCGTTCATCGGCGGCAGTTGTCCCATCAGCTCCACGCGCACTCCGCGCGGCGGCTCGCCCACGCTGTCGATGACTTCCTGCACCTGACGCGCGGCCCGGCCCATGTCTTCGCCCTCGACGTTGGCGGTGAGCGTCAGATAGCGCTGCGACATGTCGCGGTCGAGCTCGCCCGGGCGCACCCCCTTGCGGATGCGATTGCCCACGATGACGTCGCGGACCATCAGATTCACGTCGGGATTGACGGTCTTGATTGGCAAGATTTCGACGTCCTCAGGCGTGATGAGGCGTTTGGGCGGCACCTCCACCTGCACCAGGTAATCGAAGCCGGTTTTGATGTCGATCCAGTAGTTCAGGTTGGTAAAGCGGGTCGAACATGTCGCCATATCGAGGGCGTTGCGAACGTCGTCCACCGTGGCGCCGCTCAAGCCCGCCTTCTCACGGTCGATCTCCACCTCGTACGTTGGATAATCGAGCTCCTGCTCAAAGGCGACGTCACGCAGGTGCGGGAGTCGCTTCATGCCGGCGAGAATTTTTTCGGCATGCTGGCGAACGGTTTGCAGGTCGGTGCCGACCATCCGCACCGCCAAGGGCGTTTGCGAGCCGAAGCTCATCACCTGGCTGACAATATCGCCCGGTCCAAAGCCAAAGACGCATTGGTTGGCTTGAGCCACCGCTTCTTTTTGCGGTAATCCGCCTTTCGCCAATCGGTCAACCATCCAGGGAATCACTTTTTCGGGGAAGAGCTGGCGGATACGTTCGCGAAACGCCGCCAGCTTGATATCGCTGCCTTCGCGCAGCGCGACGCGCAGATATCCATCGTCGGGGCCGCGCATGAACAGCGCCATGTTGTCGATGCCGAAATTAGGCGCCACTTGGCCCGCGAAGCCCATCGTAATTTCCACGTTCTCCGTCCCGGCCTCCTCTTCGATGACTTGCTGGCACTTGACGGCCATTTCGCGCGTCAGGTCGTAAGTCGAGCCGGGCGGAGGCCGAAATCGGAGCACGAACTGACCCGAATCGATCTGCGGGAAAAGCTCGGTGCCGACTTGCAAGCCCATCCACAACAGGATCACGACACAGCCGCCCAGATAAGCGGGAACCACCATCCACCGCAACCCCACAAACTGATGCACCAGCTTGCTATACACCGCCAAGATCTTGCCGAACAAACCCGCGTGAGCGTCGGCTTCGCTGTGCCCCGTCGGCTTCAGCAGCTTGACGCACATGATCGGCACATAGGTGCTGGAGAGCAAATACGAAGAGATCATGGCGAAGCCCACGCCCAACGTTAGCGGCATGAATAGCGCGCGGAGCGGGTCTTGCATGATGAAGGCCGGAATAAACACCGATAAAATGCACAGCAGCGCCAATAACCTGGGCACCGCCGTAATGAGGTTGCCGTGCAGCACCGCCGTGGCGATGTTGTTTGTCTTTTCCAACTGGGCATGCACATTTTCCACTTCGACCGTGGCCTCGTCGACCAGAATGCCGATGGCCAGCGCCAGGCCGCCTAGCGACATGATGTTGATGGTATTGCCGGTCAGCCACAGTCCGAACAGCGAACCGAGCAACGCGAGTGGAATGTTCGACACGACGACAATCACGCTTCGCAGGTCGCGGAGAAACAGCAGAATCATGAGGCCGGTCAGCGTGGCGCCGATGGCCCCTTCCGTGGCCACACTCTCGACCGCCGCCAGCACGGTGGGCGACTCGTCGAATTCGAACGTCACCTTGACGTCGTCTTTCTCGTCGCCGCTTTCGGCGGCCTGTCCCGATTGCTGCCGGCGTAACTTGCGGCGCTCCCGCATGGTGCTGTTGGTGGCGTCGCGGAACATCTGCATGTTCTCACGCACATTGGCCACCACATCCAGAGTCGAGCCGGTGTCTTTCTTGATGATCGGCATCCACACCGACGCCTTGCCGTTGACCAGCGCATAGCCGTAGGTGATGTCGGTGTCGTCCTGAATGGTGGCCACATCGCGCAGGTAGACATTCCAGCCGAGCTTGAGGGGGATATCGCCGATGTGCTTGATGTCCACCAGCGTGGCGTTGTTGCAGACCTGGGGCATCGAGTCGTTCGGATAGATATTCCCCGCCGGAATGATGTTGTGCCCGCGGGCCAACGCATCGCTGATATCCTTGGGCGACAGGTTGTATTGCTCCAGACGGTGCGGATCGACATTGATGATGATCGACCGCATATTGGGACCGAACGGCGAAATGGCCACCGTGCCGGGCACGAATTTCTGCACCAGGGGGCGGACGATGTTCTGGGCCAGGTCGCCCATGTCGCCCAGCGAGGTGGTTTCGCTCTCAAACACCAGGTAACCGACGGGCACACTGCCGGCGTCCATGCGCATGATCATCGGCGGCAGCGTACCCTTGGGCATCCACGACATGGCCCGGTCGGACATGGCCACGACCTGCGCCATGGCCTGGCCCATATCGGTGCCGGGAAAAAACGCCAGTTCGCACAAGGCGACTTGCTGAATGTTGCGGGTGTTGATGTCCTGAACGCCGTCGACGTATTGGAAATAAAGCTCGAGCTGGTTGACGATGAAGCCTTCCATCTGATCGGGGCTCATGCCCACGTAGTCGAGAAAGACATAGATCTTGGGCACATTCATCGCGGGAAAGATATCCACGCGCATGCGGCTATACGCCAGGCCGCCACCGCTAATGAGCGCCACGACCAGCATCATGGTCGTGACCGGGTGACGCATTGCGAAAACAATCGGATTCATTGACGATTCCCGGAGTAGGCGCAACGGCGCCACCGGAGTGCCGTTCGCAACTTGCGCAACTAGGCACATCGTGTGCCATCAATCGCCGCTCGGTCTTTCACGTCGAGCGTGCGTGGCGATAACTCAGGCGATGACAAGCTCTTGGGACCGCATTCTCCGCTGGTCTCACCTTGTCCAAGGCCGACTCGAACGTTCGCCCATGTCATGGCCGCGGGACAAAGATTTTGCCTAGATGGAAACTCTTTGTCCTTGACAAAACCCTGAAAGACTGCACCAGCGGCATTACGGTGCTTTTCGGGTGATCTTCTCGGGCGCGAGGAAGCCGCAGGCGCGGAACGTGCGCGCAGCCCCTGATGAAGTGAGAAACTCCAAAAATGCCCGTGCTTCATCGCCTAAGTGTGCGGTCTTGAGCACCGCGGCGCGATAGGCAATGCCGATCGCCGCGGCACGCGCGCTGAGCACGATTCGGACGCCGCTGGCCGTGGCGGCATCGCTGCTGTACACAATCGCGGCATCCGCGCGACCGGCGTGAAGCACCGATAAGACTGCCCGCGAGCTGTCGCCAGTCACCATTCGATCTCGCAGAGGTTCGTGCAGACCGAGCTGCGACAAATAGTCGTGGGTGTATTTGCCCAAGGGCGAATCGGGATCGGCGATGGCAAGGCGTTTGAATTGAGGCCGCAAAAGATCGGCTGGGCGGCGCAGGCGCGCTTTCGACTCTCCAGGAACCACCACGGCCAAGCCGTTGCGAGCCAGGCATGGCGGCCGGGCTGCGGCCAGCCCGGCGCGTGTGAGCTTGGCCACTTGGGCGGCGTCGGCGGAAAGAAACAGGTCGCATGGCGAGCCGGCCAGGATATGATCGGCCAGTTCATTCGAGGCGCCGAACACCGCCCGCACTCGAACGGCCGGCTGGCGCAAAGCGTATTCAGCCAGCAGTTGCCCCAGCACTTCTTCTAAGCTGATGGCCGCCGATACGTGCAGACGCGCCTGGCGGTCTTCAACCTGCAACACACGCGGCAGAATCTGCGTAGCGGCCGTCTGCATCTCGGTTTGCAGCTCGTGAAAGACCTGCACGGCCTGCTTGCCGAACGCGGTCAAACAAGCGCCGCCTCCGTGCTTGCCGCCGGTGGCGCTTTCCACCAGGGGCTTGCCCGCCGCCTCGTTGATGCTCTGCACCAGCAGCCAGGCATGGCGATATGACATGCCGATTTGTCGTGCGGCGGCGCTGATGCTCCGCCAGCGGTCGATGGCCTGCAACAGCTCGACGCGGCCCGGCCCCAGCACCGCCTTACCTTTGCGCTCGGCCCAGAGCCGCAGCCGCAGCGACCAATCGCTGGCCCAACCTGATTCCACTTGTTTCATAGAAACTCCCGTCGCTGATTCGATCACGCTCGTCTGCCGGCCGCTTGACATATCGCTATATCCAACTGTATATAGCGATGGAGTCGGACGGTAGGGTGGGCCCGCCCTACGGCTTTTTCACTCGCCATTTCCCAACGACATGCCATGCCGCGACGCACTGGTTTTACGCTTGTCGAGCTGCTGGTAGTCATCGCCATCATCGGGCTGCTGGCGGCGTTACTGCTGCCGGCCGTGCAAGCCGCGCGCGAGGCCGCCCGACGCGCCGAGTGCAACAACCACCTGAAACAGATCGGCGTCGCCCTGCAGAATTATCATTCAGCCATGAACTTGTTTCCGCCGGGCAGGCTGCGCTGCGAGACCATTGCGAACCAGGGCCGTTGCTATTCGGTATACATCTTTCTGCTGCCATATCTGGAAGCAGCCAACGTCCAGGCGAACTTCAAGCTGCTGGCGAACGCCGACTCGCCCGATCCTATTTGGCCCGGTGTGAACGACGCCGCGCGGTTGCAGCGCCTGCCCGTGCTGCTTTGCCCCAGCGATCGCGGCCAAATCATTCAGCCTGGCTTCGAGATACACAATTATCCGATGAATACGGGCACGACCTTTCCGGTGTCGACGCTGAATCCCGGCGGCGTGCCGGTGACCGGCGTCTTTTTTGAAAACTCGACGATTGGTTTGAAAGACGTGACCGACGGCAGCAGTCAGACCGTTTGCATCAGCGAGACGACCCTCTCGGTGCCGGGCATGGGCGAAGGGCCCCCAAAATTCTGGAACGGCCAGCCGACACGCGGTTTCGTGCTCACCACCGGCAACGACAACGCCTGGAATGGGCCCGAGCTGACCAACTATCCCGGCCAATGCGTGCCGGGCAACCGCCTGGAGCAAGGCCGCGGCAGCAAATGGTTTTTCGGCGCGCCGGGGCACGCCATGTACAACCACATTCGCGCGCCGAACGATCCGCAGATCGACTGTCGCGGCGGCGTGCCGCTCAGCAATCGCGGCCCCAGCGTCTGGAACCTGGTTTCGCAAAACGTCGCGGCTCACAGCAATCATCCCACCGGCGTCAACGCGCTCTGCTGCGACGGCCATGTGCAGTTTGTGAGCGACGACGTCAGTCTTCGCATTTGGCGGGCCTTCGGCAGCCGCAACCTGGGCGAGGTCGTCGGGCCGGAATAACCCACTGTGGAATGCACGCGGGCGCCGAGGATGATGGCAGCCAGAGCAAAACCTAGCTCACAACGAATCGCTCGCGCACCCAAGCTCGAAAGCTGCGAATCCAGGCGCTTTCGTCCGCCGCGACTTCAAACTCCAAAAACGGCTCAAGATCTTTCACTCTCAACATGGGCAGATTCAAGCTAAACTCGCGCTCGACGTACTTGCCGCCCTGTTCGAGCGAATAGGCCGCCAGCCCCGTCTTTCGCCACCGCCAGATTTCCGGCACGGCCAACGCCGCGTAAATGCGCAGGCGTTGCACGACGCTGCGGCTGACTTCGGTTTCGACGACCAGGTCGGGCGGCGGATCGATCGACAGATCGACAGTACGGCGCTTGTTGACGCGATGATGGTTGAGAATGTAATAGCATTCGTCCGCCTCGAGCCCCTTGGCCAGTTCGGCACATTTCCAGGTCGTCGACTTCAAGCTGCGGCACGGAATGCTTAACTCTTCCGTGAGTGCTTCAATCATTCGGCCGATCAGTCTCGAGATCGCTTCATGGTCGGAGGAGGGACTCATTAGTTCGAGCGTTCCTTCATCGTAGGCCATGTGGACGTGCTGGTTTTCTTCGCTGTCGCGCAACTGTTCATACACTTCCCAAGAAATGCCCGAAAGCACGATGCGGTCTTCGCCCGTGGGGAGTGCTTCTTCGACGGTTGCCATGCGAATTGTCCTTTCCTACGCAGATTCAAGTACTGCCAGCGGTCTGACATTATAACACGCACGTGCTCATGGCGAAGCAACTCCGGCGGGTGCTCCCGCGGGAGTTGCGGCAGGCTGGAATGCCTGACGTATGGGCGATTAAACTAGCTGCTTCCGTGGAGCGTAGCCCCCAATGAGTCGATTGACGCACACGGCCGTGCCCAGCGGCGCGGAGCTACAGTGTCATACTGTCCTGGCTGCGTGGCAAGTCTTCCAGACTCTCTAGCCGGAAGAGCTGCAAAAACCGCGTCGTGGTTTGATAGCGCACGGTGCGGGGCGCCGCCGCGTCGCGCGCCACCGAAAGCAATTGCCGCCGCACCAACTGCGACAACAGCGCCCCGCAAGGCCGGCCTCGCACGCGGCCCACTTCGTCGGCAGTTTGCGGCCCTTTATAGGCGATGATCGACAGGATTTCGATTGCCGCCGGCGAGAGCCGTGTCTGCCGCGTCCGTCCGTAGAACTTGTCTCGCAGCCGCTGAAAGGCGTCCGACAGCACCAGGCGATAGCCGCCCGTCTCGCTGACGATCTGATAAGGGCAGCCGTCTGCGCGATACTGCTCGTTCAATTCGCGCACCAAATCGTCGATCTCGGCTGGGCGAACGCCGCGCATCAGCCCGGCCACGCGCTCGCTGGCCAGTGGCTGGTTATCGGCATTTCCGACAAAGAGCATCGCTTCGAGAATGCTGCGCGGCGTGACCGGGCAGGGATCGGCGTCGGGCACGGCCTCGGCAGGCGCGGCTGCCGGCTCGTCCGCGGCGGCACCCGATTCATCCGTGGGCGCCGACTCGCTGTAAGGATCCTGCCCGACGGCCAGC
>DASVHB010000440.1:0-7783 GCA_036379195.1 Pirellulales bacterium | reverse complement strand
CGGTCAGATCGACGGCGATGGTCTTGGTTTTGCCGCCCGGAAAGCCCATAGACGACCGGACTTCGCGCCACTGGCCTTGAGCGTCGGGCACCCAGAGCGACGGCGGGCGCGGATCGTCGAGCTTCGGATTGCGCGAGATCGCCACGTTCATCGACGTGCCGCTGGGAAAAATCCAGCCGGTAAGGAACAGCGTCATCTGCCGAGGCTTTCTATGAACGCCACAGAGGGCGTTCCCTACAGACGTTTCGTGAGGAAACTCGCCGAAATCGAGTTCCACGTAATGGTCTTCGGCCAGACCGAATGCCAACTGGCGATCAAACGCCTTTACATACACGCCGTCGCGCTGGCTGATGCGCGGCAGAATGTCGCGCCCGGATGAATCGCGGGCGGCGATCGGCCTGATCGGCTGGCGCACCGTGTGTACCTTGAACTCGGCAATCTCCGCCGGGCCGACCTTCTCATTCGAGTACACGTCCACCTCGGCGGGATGATCGACCGCGATCAGTTTGACCTGGTCAAAGTAGGCGGCCTCCCACAGTTCCTCGGTGATCCGCAGTTGATATTGGCCGGCCTCGGCCTGGAGCATCTCGCCGGGGATGCGCAGATACTCCCACGACCGCGACGGCGCCAGCACTCCCTCGGCAAGCTGCAGGCCCAGCGGCGCCGCCCAAAGCAAATCGGTGCAGAAGGCGAATTTCTCGCCGTCCCAGGTATACAGATAAGGGCACGATCCGGTGAGCACTTGTTCGTCGCAGATCACCAGGTCGGTCTCCGGCTCGGTCAGGTTTTGCGGCACGCCGGTCGTCCATGTCACCCGCACGACGTCGGGTTTGACGTCATCGCCCAGACCAAAATGGGTAACGCGGCCCGAGGCAATCTGCCGCTGCACGTGACTGCCCGAGCGAACCTCGATCACACTGCCTAGCCCATAGTGGTCGGCGCGGAAGCTGCTGGTTTGACCGCCTGCGATGTCGACGATGCCTGCCCGCAACTCCACATCGAGCCAATGGCGGCGATTCCCGCCTTCGTTGGAGTAGAGCAGCACGCGGTCGGCCTCGGCAATCGCCAGGTCCTGGTCGCCGTCGCCATCGAGATCGGCGATGCGACACGTCCGCACGTCTTGCAGCGCGCCGGTGAGCAGGGGCGGCACGGCGGTCTGGTGACCGTCGTCGCTGCCGCGAAAGAAATCGATCGTCTTATTTCCCCAAGCCAGCAGGTCGGGCGAGGCGTCGTTGTCGAAATCCCAGGTGGCGAGGCCGCGGCGGGCGTTGCGTGCCAGCGGCGCGATCGCTTTCGGTGAGATTTGGCCCGCCCGACTCACGTCGGTACGGATCAGCGTCACCCCCGCTTCGCCGCTGGTCGCCAGGTCCCAAGCCCCATTTCCTTCGCCATCAAACAGGGCCAGCGCGTGAGCGTCGCCCAGCGCATCGAAGCCCTTATCGAACGCGCGCCAGCGAAAACGAGCGTGACGCAGATTCTCCAAGTATCCCGCGGGTTCGCCGGAAGCGTTGACCACGAGCACATCGAGATCGACATCGCGGTCCCAATCGACGGCCATTAGCGCCGTGGCGTGCATCGCTTCTGGGAGCTGCGACCCGGAAGTGATGTCGGCGAAGTTCATGTCGCCGTCGTTCGACCAGAGCCGCAGACCCTCGTCGGTGGCCAGTGCCAGGTCGAGATTGCCGTCGTGGTAGAGATCGGCGGCGAGCGCGGCGCGTACGTTCTTGAGCTCCGCCGACGGGCCAGACAGTGCCGCCGCCACGAGCGACCGCGCGCCGCTCTGGAGGTCGAGCTCGTTGCGAACCAAATAAACCCCTGCCTCGCCATAGACGGCAATGTCAAGATCGACGTAATGACATGCTTCGGTCTCCGCCGAGTTGCTCGCCGGCTGCTCCTGGCCCGAATCGCGCGAAGATTCGGCCTGAGTGCCGCTTTCGGAGGCGTGGCGCTGAGCCTGCCGGTGGGCTTCCGTACCCGGTTGCTTGGGATTGTCTTGATCGAAATCGGCGACCAGCAGCCGCTCGTAGGCCTTGGGCAGTTGCAGTTCGGCCAGCCGCCGCCAGCCGGGGCCTTCGGTCCGACTGTAGATTTCGAGCATCGAGCCGCGCAGCACCACAATATCCAACTTGCCGTCGAGATCGAAATCGGCCAGCTCGATATCGGCGATGCCAACCAATCCGCTGGGAAGCTGCTCGGACGCGGCGAACTCGACCAGCTTCACCTCGATCGGCGCGTCGCCGTCTGGCTTGCGAGCCGGCTTCGGGCAACGATCCTTAAACTCGTGGATCACGTATTCCAGGGCGTGCCGCCGGACGCGCCGCAGGTCGCTTTGCGCCCAGGGCTGCGACTTCAGCGGGCTGTCGAGCGGGCGGACGCGCCGCTGCACCGTCGCCCAGTCGTTCTTCTCAGCGGCCGCGGCGGCCTCGTCAATCCACGCCAGTACGTCGGGTATTTTGCCGCGCGTGCTATTGCTGATTTGCTCCGCCACGCCAGGCATCGTGGCCAGGGTCGTGCGCAGCGCCGCCAAGGTGTGGCCAATGGCAGGGTCTTTCCGCGCGGCTTGCGCCTCGGCCCAGGCCAGCGCAATGAACAGGTTGTCGGGCGCCGCCTCAAAGGCACGGCCCAAGGCGGCGTCGGCCTTGGCATGCCAGCTCGGGTCGGGCAGGTCTTTGAGCAACTCGTAAGTTTCATACCAGATGGCGGCGTCGTGCGGCTCGATCTCGGCGGCACGAGCCAGCTCGGCGGCGGCCTGGTCGGCATCGCCCGTCTGCGCGGCGATGCGCCCAGCCAAGACATGTGCCACGGCCGAATGATCGTCGCTGACGAGCAGCCGTTGCGCCGCTTCCCGTGCCTGCTGGACGGCGTGGTCCTTCACGTTCCCCTCCTTGGCGACGCCCAGTTCCAGCAGCCGCGTGATCGTCAGATTTCTCAAGCCCAGCGGATCGCCGGGACGTTGCGCGGCGATCGACTCGAACAGCGCGTCGGCCTCGGCGAGCCGCAGCGGCCGCGCGGGGCTGAGATCGGCGTTTTCCAGAAAGCCCAAAGCCAGGTTTTTGTCGGCTTCGAGTTTTTGGCATTCCTGAGGCGAAAGATCATTGCGGAACGAGAAATAACCCACCGCGACGGTGATGGCCAGCGCGCCGACCGCCACCGCCGCCAGAATCTTCCAGCCATGCCGCGTGGCCGAGGGCGGATCGTGTTGAGCCATGGCTCGTGCCCGATAACGAGAATGACAGTATGAACCTCAGGGCGATTGTAATCCAATCGGCCGCCGCCGACGAGCGGCATGCGACGGTGCCCCGGTGATGATTTGAACGTCCGCGGCAACGCCGCACTCTGATCGGTTTTGACGAACAAGCTCGGCAAATGTGCTCCGGTGGCTGGGGCAGAGTCTAAGTGATGCCCCGGTTGATGCGAACTGGGGCATCGGCAAGCCTCTGCCCCAGCCACCGGCCGGCAATCGCTTGGTGTTTTGCCGCGAGGTAGGGTGGGACTCGCTGCGCTCGGCCCACACTACGGCCTGACGCATACCGTCGAATCGCGTTTCTCGGCAACGTCACTGACGGCGTTCGCTACAGCTCATTTCGCACACCACGCTCCGCATTCCGCATTGGAGCCCGGCCAATCGCAAAGCAGCTCGCATAGCTCTCCCAGGGTGCGGCCCACGCGCTCGCGGTCGGCAGAGCCTTTGCCGGGCACGTTGTTGACGAAAGCCGCAAACGCCAACTGCCGGCCGGCGGAGGTCGTCAGATAGCCGGCCAGGGCTTTGCTGGTCAGCAGCTCGCCGCCATTCATCACGTTGTTCCAGAAAAGCGTACCGGTCTTGGCCTGCACCTTGCCGCGGGCGCGGCTCTTTTCGCCCACGGCCTTGGCCAACGTGCCATCGACGCCCAAGACGGGCAGGGCCTCGCGGTAGCGCGGAAAATCGTCGCGTGTGGACATGTGGCGCAGCAACTGGACCGTGGCCCGCGGGGTGACAAAATCGGCGGCATGTCCGCCCGCCGCCCCGCCGAATGAGATCGTATCAACATCGACTCCCGCCTTGGCCAGAAAATCGTGTTGCCGCCGCAGCCCCTCGGCCAAAGTCCGCTGGCCGTGCTTGGCGGCCACCAGCAACGGCAAGGTGCTGGCCTGCAAGTTGTGGCTGACCTTGAGCACCAGCCGGGCAGATTCGGCAAACGGCGGCGAAGTCAACAGCGCCACCCGCCGCTGCTGGGCATAGCTCTCGCGCGGCGGCAACCGATCGCCACGGTTGGTTTCCAGCGCCGACGCTTGCACGCGCACGCCGGCGCGTGCCAGTGCCTCGATCAACAGCGAGCGAGCGAACGACGCTGGATCTTCGATTTCCTCGCTGCGAACGAGCGGCTTTCGCCCGGCGGCGATTTCTCCCCGCACCACCAGGCGATTGCGACCGGCAGACTCGACGTGCACCTTCGTGCGGCCGTCCGCGGCGATCGTTCGCACTTGGGCGTCGATCTGAATGGCGTCGGTCTTAGGGCGGCATTCGATGGTGGCTGGTTGGTCTTTCGCGGCGGGCGAGATCACCAGATCGAGCAGGTTGTCGTTGACCATGATGGGTGTCAGCCGCGAAGGACCGCTGCCGGTGCCGTGGGCATGATCGAACAACCGATCATCGACCAGCACGTCGCCCTGCACGGCGTGAATGCCCGACGCCGCCACTTGTCGAGCCAGCTCATTCAGCCCGGCCAGCGGATCGCCTTTGGTCAACTCCACGCCATCACCGCCATAGATATGGTCTGAATTGGTGTAGGCGATGTGTCCGGCCTCGTCGGTTCGGCCTCCCATGCTCAGATCGCCGCTGGCCACCAGAATCAGGTCGCCCGCGAGTCGGCCCGCGGCATCGACCTCGCCGCGCGCATAAACCGGCGTTTCAAACTTGTAATCCGCCCCGAGTGCATCGAGGGCGGCGGCCACCGAATAGAGCTTGGTCACCGAGGCGGGCGCAAAGAGTTTGTCGGCCTCGTGTTCGTAGAGCGACTCGCCTGAGCCGAGATCGACCACCAGCACGCCCCAATGGGCTTGCTTGTAGGCGGGCGCCTGCAGGAAGGCGTCAAGCTTGGCGACCAGGTCAGGCGGGGTCAGGGTCTCGGCGGGCTTGGTCTCCGCAGGTTTGGCAGCGTCTTCCGCGGCGCCGGCGAAACGCACGAACAAGACAGCGATGAACAGCCCGCGGATGAGAACATGAAAACACCGTTTTAGGCCACGCATGAGTTTCACTCGTTTTGGTATCGGATGAATTGATGAGTCAGTGCGATTGGCTTGCGAAGAACAAGGGCGGTCCCTCCAGCCCGCGCATCGCAAAAGCGCAGTCTAGACTAGCTTAGGGCGTCCTTCCAACGCATCCACCCTTGCTTATGCAAGCGCCGCGTGCCCCGAAGGGGCGTAAGCGAATAGCCAGGGGCATCGCCCCTGGGACTCGGACCCAAACCAATCGGTCGTCAGCCCCAACGGGGCGCGAGAGACGGGAATCCCCGTTGGTTGCGCCCCGTTGGGGCTTTTACGACAATGGTTGATTCGATCGGGTGACCAGGGGCGTTGCCCCTGGCTGTTGTATCGTGCCCCTTCGGGGCGGGCGAGCGCATAGCGTGCCCCGAAGGGGCGTAAGAGAATAGCCAGGGGCATCGCCCCTGGAACTCTTATCCAAACCAATCGGTCGTCAGCCCCAACGGGGCGCGAGAGACGGGAATCCGGTTGGTCCGTTCAATCCCATACATAGCGCTCGTCGAAGGGTATCTCGTAGCGCGTCAGCAGCTCGCGGAATTCATCCTGAAACGACTGACCGTAATGATGCTCGTGTTGGCGCGCGATGTATTCCTTGAGGCGTTCGACTGCGGATTGTCCAATCGAGAACGCGCCGTAACCGGTTTGCCAATGGAAGTTTTGAAATGCGGGGTTTTGGGTCTTGATCCATTTCGACGATCCTGTTTTTACCGCTTCCACCACGTCGCTGATGGCCATCGTTCGCGCGAGCACAAACAAGATGTGGACGTGATCGGCGGTGCCGCCAACCGTCAGCGACGGGCAATTGATCTCCCGCAGGATACCGCCGAGGTAGGCGTGCAACTTTCCTTCGACGGGCCCACGAATCCACGGTTCTCGGTTTTTCGTGCTGAACACCAGGTGCACGAGGACGGAAGACAACGATTGTGGCATGGCTCTCTCCTGGTTGGTTGCGCCCCGTTGGGGCTTTACGACAACGTTTGATTCGGTGGGATTTCCAGGGGCGTTGCCCCTGGCTTTTCTATCGTGCCCCTTCGCGGCGGGCAAGCGAATAACCTGCCCCCGAAGGGGCGCAAGAAAATAGCCAGGGGCATCGCCCCTGGTATCCGCCCCAACCCAATCCGTCGTCAGCCCCAACGGGGCGCGAGAACCGGAGATTCTCGCTCGATCGCGCCCCGTTGGGGCTTTACGACATTCCTTTACGCGATGTGAGAACCAGGGGCGTTGCCCCTGGCTTTTCTATCGCGCCCCTTCGGGGCAATGAGTGTACATGTATAATCTCGATCGAAACTGCGATTCAACCGATTGATCAATCGCTTACTAAGGTTGTCATGAACGCACCCATCGATCAGCCCTTACCCATTCAGCCGGTCGAGCGGCCGATCCTGTGCAGCCCCTACGTCGAGCCGACCGACCACTGGGTCTACGACGGCGAGACGGGCGCGGCGAGCCACGGCGGCACGCGCCGACCGGCGGGGTATTGGTACAAGACGCAGCGGACCGGCGCGGCCCAGCAGCGGCTGTTTGCCGAGGAACACCGCGACGACCTGCCGCTAGTCAACCTGCTGCGCGACGACGTGCGCCGCTGGCGCGAAAGCGGCTACCGCGGCGCCACCACCGTCACCAAAGAACTGCTGCGGCATTGGACCCGCGACGACCGCGAGCGGCGACTTTTCTTCTGCCAGCGAGAGGCCGTCGAGACGATCATCTACCTGGCCGAGATACGCATTCCCGGCAAGTCGTCGAGCACGGGGTTTCAGAAATTCGCCTTGCCCGAGGCCGACCTGCGGCGATTGCTCGAAGGCGTGCGCCCCGCCTTCGATATCGCAGCTAAAGATTTCTTTCCGACGTTGGTCGACCTGCCCGGCGAGCAAGGGCTACGCCCGCTGCGGCGGCTGGGGTGCAAGATGGCGACCGGTTCGGGCAAGACGGTGGTCATGGCCATGCTCGTCGCCTGGGCCTTTTGCAACCGCGGCCGCAACGCCGCCAGCCGCGATTTTCCCAACGCCGTGCTCGTGTGCTGCCCGAATTTGACCGTCAAGGAACGCTTGCAGGTGCTGCGGCCCGAGAGCCCCGACAATTATTATGAAGCGTTCGACCTGGTGCCGATCAAATACCGCCCACTGTTGCAGTTGGGCAAGGTGCTGGTGACCAACTGGCATGGTTTCGCGCCCGAATCGGAGCACATTGAGAACGGCAAGTCGTACGCGGTGGTCGACAAAGGGCCGGAGACGCCCGACAGCTTCGCGCGCCGCGTGCTGGGCGATCTTTACGACCGGCTGCCGATCATGGTGCTCAACGACGAAGGGCATCACTGCTGGCGGCCGGCGCCGGGCGATGACGAACTAACCGGCGAAGAGCGGCGAGCGTTGGACGACGCGGCGAAAGAGGCCACGGTTTGGGTCGAGGGCCTTGATCGGGTCAACCAAGTGAATGGCGGCATCGCGTTTTGCGTCGATCTATCGGCGACGCCCTTTTACATCAAGGGAAGCGGACATCCGGAAGGCCGGCCGTTTCCCTGGGTGGTGAGCGACTTTGGCTT
>DASVHB010000439.1:0-3875 GCA_036379195.1 Pirellulales bacterium | reverse complement strand
GGGCTTCGCCGTGTCGTCAGCCACTCTTATACGGATTCAACTTCGGCATGAGCCGTTACGAGCGCTGCGGCGCGTGCGGCAAATGGCACTGGGTTACGCTTAAGGACCTCGCGCCACTTGCCCCAATCTCAAAAAGCTAGGCTTCATGTCCTCCTGCGGTAGAATGGCAAAAGCGCGGGCAAACCGGACACGAACCCGAAGCGTTAGCGAGGCAAAAAGCGGAATTTCCTCGCTTACGCTTCGGGTTGGTGTGGGGGACCAACACAACTTTAGGACATTTCCAGAGATGGATGACTATGCCGAGCGCGTGCGGCAATTGGCCGACCGGCTGGTCGAAGCCCAGCGGCCCATCCGCGTGCGCGAGGCGGTGAAATGGGATGACACGATTGAACAGCGGGTGATCGCCTCCGGCTTTCAGGAGCTGCCGGCGGTTGGTCCCGAATACTACGCCGCCCGGCGGCCGCTGCCCTACGATGGCCTGGCCAAGATTGAAGAGTTCGCCGAGTTGGAACGAGACATCGAGCAGTCGCTGGGGCGCGCCGATCCGCTGGGCGAAATCCTGCTGCGCAACTGCCGCGAATACCAGCATGTCGTGCGCATGCTGCTGGCCCGCGGCACACCAGAGTTCTACCAATGGTCGCGCGAGCTCTATGGCAGTCCCAAAGACCGCTTTACGGGCGACGTCGCCACCCTGCGAGATCTGGGGCTGCTGCTGCACGATATTCTGTCGGGCATTCCCGAGGGCGGGCTCGGCGCCTGTTATCCCAAGTCGCTAACGGGCGAACAGGTGGTGGAGCGTCTCAACGAGCGGTTCGGCGCTTACTTTCACGATCAGAAAATCCACGCCCGGCTCGACGACGGCATTTTATCCGACGCCGCGGCGGGGGCCGATTATGTGAAGATCCGTCGCGGCGGCATGTTTTCCGACCGCGACGTCGACCTGCTGGAAGTCCACGAGGGCTGGGTCCACGTAGGCACCAGCCTCAACGGGGCGAGCCAGCCGGTGGCGCGGTGGCTGGCCAAAGGTCCGCCCTGCACCATGGCCATTCAGGAGGGCCTGGCGGTGATTCTTGAGATCGTCACGTTCAACGCCACGCCCGACCGGGCCAAGCGGCTGAACAACCGCATTTTGGCTTGCGATCAGGCCGAAGATGGGGCCGATTTCTTGCAGATCTGCGAGTTCTACCGCGGCGAAGGTTATAGCGAGGCGGAGTGCTATCAGCATGCGCAGCGCGTGTTTCGCGGCGGCGTGGTGGCCGGCGGGGCGCCGTTCACCAAAGACATCAGCTACTGCAAGGGCTTTGTGATGGTCTATAACTTTTTGCGGATTGCCATTCGCTTTGGCCGCCCCGAGCTGATCCCACTGCTGTTCCTTGGCAAGCTGACGCTCGACGACATTCCAGTGCTCTGCCGGTTCCAGAAACAAGGGCTCGTCAGCTTGCCGCGGTATCTGCCGCCGCATTTCCGCGACCTGAATGGCCTGGCGCTCTGGATGGCGTATTCCAACTTTTTTAACCGGGTGAACTTGACGAGCGTGCAAGAGTATTATCGCAGCCGGTTCGCGGAGTGAGGCGCCGCTGAGGCTGTAGGGAACGGACTCCGTTCCCTACAGACCGCACGTCAACCGCTGCCGTACTTCTTCGGCGGTCATCAGCTCGACTCCGGCGGCTTGCAGATCTTCGATCGCGAGGGCCATGTCGCCGGGCGCCGCGCTGATGGCGCGGGTGGCGTCGATGACGACATACGTTCTAAAACCCTCGCGCAGCGCGTCGAGCGCCGTTGCCCGTACACAGTATTCCAGCGCCAGGCCGCATACATAGACGTCCTGGGCGCCGCGCTGCCGCAGGTATTCGCTCAAGCCCGTGTCGCGGCGGCCATCATCGAAAAACCCGCTATAGCTGTCGAACCGCCGATCGCTGCCTTTGCGAACGATCTGTTCGATGCGTGCGGTATCGAGCCCAGCGGCCGCCGCGGCGCCCTGCGTGCCGGCCACGCAATGGGCGGGCCAACGAACTTGCCGGCCGTCGCCCGCTTCGATCTCGTCGCCCACCTGGCTGCCTCCATGTGTCTCCGCGAAGCTCACATGATCGGGCGGATGCCAGTCTTGCGTGGCCACCACCAAGTCGAAGCATGGCTGCAAGGCATTGATGATGGGAATCACGGCGTCGCCGTCTGGAACCGGCAACGCGCCGCCGGGCAAAAAGTCGTTCTGCACGTCGACTACGATCAAGGCGTTCATTCGCGGTGGCCTCGGGCCTTCAGAATGAGCTGCCGCTTGAGCCGTTGCAAACGTCGTTCAAGGCCCACCGGATAACGATGCGGATTGGAAAACCGCTTGACGCTGGCGGCGAACCGCTGAAGCTCCTCCGCGGCGTGCTCGCGCGCGATTGCTGGCCCGGGAGCCCGATCCACCAACTGCCCGCCGCGAAACACGGGCCGAAGCAGGTCGTGCGATTCGGCGCCCTCAGGCACAGGAATTCGTCGCGTATCGTCGAGCGGATCGACCAGCACGGGTTCGTCGCCCGGCCCCAGATCAAGATCGTAAATCAGATCGCCCACATACTGCCCGGCCTGCGCGAAACGCCGAACCTGCAACCGTCCGGGCGTGGAGATCTTGATCGGCTGCTCGGAAAGCTTGATGCACGGCCGCCACAAACCGTCCGGCTCTTGCATGGCCGTGAGCTTGTAAACCACGCCCAGCGCCGGCTGATCGTAGGCGGTGACCAGCCGCGTGCCCACTCCCCACACGCAGATGGCGGCGCCTTGCTCTTTCAGATTGGTGATCAAGTGCTCGTCCAGCTCGTTGCTGGCCGTAATCGCCGCCTCTGGAAAACCTGCCTCATCGAGCATTCTACGGGCTTCGATGCTCAGAGAGGCCAGATCGCCGGAATCGAGCCGGATGCCCAAGAGCTCGTGCCCGTGCGAACGCAGCCATCGGCCCACCTCGATGGCGTTACGCACACCGGCCAGCGTGTCGTAGGTATCGACGAGAAACACGCAGTTGTTGGGCATCGCTTCGGCGTATTCTTCAAACGC
The DNA here is from genome assembly GCA_036379195.1 of Pirellulales bacterium. Taxonomy (GTDB): domain Bacteria; phylum Planctomycetota; class Planctomycetia; order Pirellulales; family JAICIG01; genus JAICLL01. Next base: position 839 of record DASVHB010000439.1, on the reverse strand, counting down.
CTGGCGTTCGTCGCCAAACGACATGATCCAGCTATGGGCGTGCGTGCCGCGCACAGGGATGTCGAACAAACGTCCCGCCAGCAGGTTCGAGGTGGCCGCGCAGCCGCCGATATACGCGGCCCGGCTGGCGGCCAGCGCACCATCGATGCCCTGGGCCCGCCGCAAGCCAAACTCCAGCACGGCGTCGCCCCGCGCCGCTTGGCAGATGCGGGCGGCTTTGGTCGCCACCAGCGAGGGAAAGCCGGTAAGCGTCAAGAGGGCGCTTTCGACCAGTTGCGCTTGCAGAATCGGACCTTGCACGCGGATCAGCGGCTCATGCGGAAAGACGACGTCGCCTTCACGCACGGCATCCACATCGCAGAGGAACTTGAACCCTCGCAGATAATCGAGAAACGCCGGCTCGAACAGCGGGCGCTGATCGACGCCGCGCAAGCCGGCCAGATAATTGACGTCATCGGCGTCAAATCGCAGATGGGCCAGATAGTCGATCGCATACGCCAGCCCGCAGGCGATCGTAAAGCCGCCCTGAAACGGGTGGCGGCGAAACGTGAGCTGAAATACCGCCGGGCGGTCGGCAGCGCCCGACTTCCAATAGCCGTAGGCCATGGTGACCTGATAGAGATCGGTCAGCAGTGCCAGCGAAGGGCGATCAACGTGGTGAAGATCGAATACGGCCACATTCATACCGTCGGGCTGGTCGTTCCGCCGGCCGCGTTCCCTCTAGCCCTACGCATAAACGCCACCACATTTCCGTAACTTTCGCACTCGAGGCATCGTAGCGTCGGATGAGCAATGTCGTCATCGGGCCCCAGCTTGCTCAACCATTGCCCATCGTCACC
>DASVHB010000438.1:0-10965 GCA_036379195.1 Pirellulales bacterium | reverse complement strand
TGCTTTCGACATCGGCGATTTGCGGCACCGGCGGCTTGGGCGGCTGATCGGACTTGGGAGGCGAATTGCCGCCCGGCGGTGTGGCGCGCACCTGGCCGACTTGAGGCGATTTGGAACTGTCATCGGACTCAGAGCTTTCCGTCGGGGAATCGGGCGACGAGTTTTGCGTCAGGTCTTTCTCGTTCGGCCGGCCACGAGGGCCGGAGCTACCAGCCGACGCCCCTGTTCCCTGTCCCCTGTTCCCTGTCCCCTTCGCTAGCTTGGGCGCGGCCGAGGCCTCCTTCAGCAACTCCGCCACCGACGGCATGCGGTTGGCCGAAATGTCTTTGAGAACTTGCAGCATCTCGGCCCATTTTTCCAAATGGCCGACGCCAAACTCGGGGTTGCGGGTCGCCTGCGCGACCAGCTCTTCGCCCGACGTCACCAGGCCCGACAGCCGCCGCCCGTTGGCCCGCTCGGCGGTCGCCTGGCGGTCGATACGCTGCCGTGTATCCGGCTCGTCGAGCCTCTCAGCGGGCAGATCGCGCAGCTCCTTGTTGGTTTCGTAGAGTTGCAGCTCGCGGTCGCGCACTTCCAGTGAGTGCCGCTGCCATTTGTTGAGCATCTCGGTCAGCCAGGCGGCGTGCTGCTCGGCGTTGAGCACGTAGAGCGTAAACGGCGGCGAATAAACTCGGCCGCGGCCCGGCAGATAGTCTTCGACATACATCCGCAGCTCGATCGGCTGCGGCTCGATGCCCAGCTTCTTGGGGCAGAAGGTGCCGGCCGCTTCCAGTTGCTCGCGGTCTTGGCCGCCCGCCGCCAAAATGCGTTCGCCATGAACGGGCGTGGTCGCCGGTGTTTCTTCTTCGTCGTCAACCATACCCCGCCACTCGATGCCGATCTCGCGCACGCCAAAATCGTCCTGGGCTTTGGCCGTGAACGTGAGCGTCTCGATGTCGATCACCACTTTTTCTCGGGGCAACTCGGTGCAATAGACGCTGGGCGGTTCATCGTCGCGGCTGGCGATGGAAATCACAAAGGGCTGGCTGGCCGAAAGTCCGTCGCGGTCTTGCCAGCGCAGCTCGACCTCGCGCGGCTCTTCGATCACTAGCGGCGGGCCGACCACCGTGGCCCCTTGCGGTGGCCGGGCATCGCCATTCATCGTCGCCTCGGCCAGCTCGCGGTTGGCGGTGGCCGTCAGACTCACTTCGCTGGCCTTCACCACCGAGAGCGAGCCGCCGCGCACGTCTTTTTCGAGCGGCTGCTGCCGGCCGAGATACTTGGGCAGCTTGATGTTGGCCAGCACCGCCGACAGTTCGGGCCGCAACGTCGGCTCGACGCGAACGCGCCGCACCGCATCGCCCACGCGCACCGTGAGCACGCCCGGCTCGATCTGGGCGGGCATTTGAAAGACATATCCGTGTTCGGCAGGCGGCGCAATGTCGTCTTTCGCTCCGCGAAAGATTGCGTTGTCCTCTTCAGCGCCCACCACGCGAGTACTTTCGCGGAGCGAACGGCGACTAAGTGCGGCGGTCTGCGGGGTTTGACCGCCGTACTGAGCCACCGCTTCGGCCGGTTGCCACTGCGAACCGTCGGCCAACCGCACGTTGAACGTGAACGGTTCGCCGTGTGGGACCACCAGCCGGTCGGGCACGGCCGCCAGCGCCGCAAACGTGTAGCGCGGCGTCGTGCCCCAGGGAGCGGCGAATCGCTGCCAGGCGTTGACCGCCGCGGCCGGCACGAACAGCAACAGCAACAGCGCCGCCAGCGATGGCCCGGCCGCCGCCCAGGCCCACTGCCGATGGCGAGGGTTGGGCACGGCGTCGCGAAAATCGCGCTGAGCGGCTTCGCGGGCCACCTGCGCCACCGCCGCCTCGCACAACGCGCGCGAACGAACCTGCTCCGTCGGGTCGGCCACCAGTTCGATGATGCCCAGCAACTGATCGCCGATCTGCGGATGTTTGTGCGTGAGCAGTCGGGCAAGCTGCGACAAACGGCGGCGCCGCCAGATCCAGCGGTAGGCGTAGAGCGGCAAAATGCCCGCGACGGCGATGGCCGCCGCCAACAGCGCCCCGCGAACGCCGGCGGGCGTATCGGCCAGGCGGTCGAGCGTGAAGACGGCCAGGTAGGCCGCCAGCAGTCCGAAGACCGCCACCGCCAGCGCTTCTGCCGACTTGGTACGCCAAACCCGGCGGCGAAACGCCAGCAATTGGTCTCGCAGCGCGTCCGGTAGTTTCAAGCCCCTGGTCACTTGAGCGATGCTCATGGCACGACTCCGTTAGGTGCGGGCAGCGGTAACTTGCGCGAGGTCGGTCACGGCCTCGTTTGATTATAGTGGCTGTTTCGCCAATGTGGTTGCTCTAAACTATCAAAATGTTCGATCGTCCAAAGTTGCAACCCGTCTTCTCGGTCAATTCGTCTTCTCGATCAACTCGTCTTCTCGATCAAAAAGTACCGGTGCCTCTTCTCTTCTGTTCTGTTTCCAGTTGTTACCAGCGATTGATCCACGGGACATCGCGGCCGACGGCTCGGCAAAGCTCCAGCGCGGCTTCATAAATTGCCAGTTTATGCACCGCGGCCCAAAGTTCCAAAGCGTGTCCGTGACTTTGGCACTTGTGGCAATAATAGCGGCCGGTATCGAGATTGACAGAGAATGTTCGGCTGCCTGGCGACGTCGACCCGTGAACGGGACAAGGGCCGTGCCTGATTTTTGGGTGGCTGCGGATAAAGTAACACTCGTCGGCTTCCAACCCCTTGTCGATGTCTCGCCGCCGCCATGTCGTCGCGCTGAGGCTACGCACCGGGATTCGCAGTTCCTCGGTGATCGCCTCGATCATTCGTCCAATCAGCCGCTTCACCCACTCGTGCTCGTCGGAGGGCGACATTATTTCGAGCGTTCCCCGATCGTAGGTCATCCGCAAGTGGTTGTTTGATTCATTGTCGCGCAGGGACTCATAAACTTCCCACGAGATGCCGCGCAGCAAAACGCGAGTTTCGGGAGATCGCTCTTGAGCTTGCTTCTCGATCGTCGCCATCTGCGAGTTCCATCAACGAGCCGTAGCAGCGTTGCTTTCGCGGAGCGAAAGACGACTTTGGCAGCCACATTAACCCGAAGCGCCAGCGAGGCGCGTCGGCGAAGTCGCGGCACTGCCTCTCCTCGCTGGCGCATCGGGTTCGTGTATTCTAAATGAGGCCCGCCGCTTTCCGACAGACCCAAAACACTCCCAGCAACGCCACCAAGCCGCCGGCCGTCCAGGGGCTGCTCCAAAGCTGTAGACGCCGCACGTCGGGAGCTGGTTCCGGCAGCGAGGCGATGGTCCGTAAAACGGTATCCAGTTCGCCTACCTGCGCTAGCTTGCCCTGGGTGACGCGGGCGATTTCTTCGAGCACGTCGATGCGCGGCGGATGCCCGACCCGCTCGATGGCGCCTCCCTGGACGAAGAACGAGGTGTCGAGCGAGGCCGCCGAACGCCGCCCGCGCAGCACCACCTGGTGCTTGCCCGGCTCGGTGGGAGTGAACTGTGCCGAGAACAGCCCCCACTCGTCGCCGGCGGAGATGAACTGCACCGTCTCGGCCTTGCCCGAGGGCGCCGTGATGCGGGCGGTCACTTCGTCGTCTTGCACCGGCTCACCCGCCGCGGTCATGACGTTGGCGTGCAAGGTGATGGTTTTGCGCACCGAGGGTTGATCGGGCGAAAAGTACAGCCGCACGGTTTCGCCCTTGGCCATGTTGCGCTGATAGGCCATCCAGCGCACCACTTGCCCCCAAAAGCGATAGTGATATTTGTCTTCGACGCCCTTGCGCCAGCGCCACGCCCCGTCGGTGCCCATGAAGAGCACTTTGCCGGTGCCGTAGGTTCGCGTGGCCAACAGCGGAATGCGGCCATACTCGTTGGCGGCGTCTTTGTGGACGCAGAGCACGTCGGCCACGGCCTTGGCCCGCTCGACCGCGGCGTACCACTGAAAGCCCGGCAGGTCTTCCCACACCGCGGCGTTTTCGTCCTGTGTGTCGGCCAGCTTGGTCAGCAGGCTCTGACGGCCTTTTTCGGTCAGCTCGAAATGGTCGGGCGTGCGCGTGCCCCATCCGCCCGGCTGGGCCGTGTCGAGCACCACCGGATAAAGCTCGCTCAGCTCGGTATCGAGCAGCGAGAGCTGCCGGCCCTGCCAGCCCGGCAGAAACACCAGCCCACTCGCTTGTTGTTCGACCAACCCTTTCAGCAGCCGGCATTCTTCGACGGTCAGTTGGCCGTCGCCGATGCCCACGTCGCCCAGAAACACGACGTCGTATTTCGACAGCTCGTCAAGCTTGTCGGGGAATTGCTGCAGATAGTCTTTGTTGCCGCCGCCGACCTTGCTCAGCCCCGGATGAAACAGCAGGCTGGAAAGCTCGACGCCCGGATCGCGCGACAGCGCGTTGCGCAGATAGCGGTATTCCCAGCGCGGATACGACTCGACGATCAGCACCCGCAGCCGCTCGTCGCGGATGGAAATCGGCGCCGAAAGGCGATTGTTGTCTGAGATCAACTCATCCGGGTGCGGGGCGATCTCGACGGTCACTTCATAATCGCCCGCCGCGTCGGGTTTCCAGGCCAGCCAATCGCTGGTGCGGCTCATGGCCCCCACGCGCACTTCTTTGGTCAGCTCGTCACCGCTGGAACTGCGCAACTTGACGGTGGCGGCGTGGTCGCGGGCCAGCGAACTGCTGATGGTGAACGGCACCCGCACCGACTTGCCCGCTACGCCAAACGTCGGCAGATCGAGACCGACCAACTCGACATCGGGCAGCCGCGTGGGGCTGCCGACCGCCACGGCAAACACCGGCACGTTTTTCAGTCGCAGCCGCGTGGCGGCTTCGGCGGGCGGATCGCCTTCGTTCCAGTCGCCGTCGGAGATGAGCACCACGCCGCGGAGCGTATCATGTTTTTCGAGAGCTTCGACGAGTGGAGTGTTCAGGTCGGTGCCGTGCCCTTCGCGCGGTTCGGCAAAGGGTTGCACGATCACGTTCATGCGCTCGTCGAGCGATTGCCAGGCAGCGGGCGAGGTGAGGTCGGCGATGGCTTCGCTGCGGGTGCGCGGCGGGGTGGTGGGATGCCGCGCGTCGACCACGTCGCGCGTCTCCATGCTGCGCGAAGCGTCGTACAGCACCACGACCGTCGGCTTCTCTTCGGGCCGGTATTGTTCGACCACTTCCGGCTGATTGAACAAAATGGCGATCACGATCACCAGCGCCAGCCGCACGGCTTCGAGCAGGCCGATCGAGCGGCGATATCCGCTGCGCCGCCAGGCTACATAGCCCAGCGCCGCCGTGACGAGCACCACGGCGATTGAAATGATCGCGGTCCAGCTCGTCCAAAAAAACGCCAGCGTGTGCAACGAGTGCATGGGTTTAATCAGATTAAGGACGTAGGGCGGGTCGAGCGAAGCGAGTCTCGCCACCGCAGGGTTCAAACGCTTTGTTGGAGGAGATAGGGAGATGAAGCGGAGATAAGGAGATGAAAGAAAAAGGAAGGGCGGCGACACGTTGCAGGCCGCGCCGTCCCGATCCCTTTCTGTTTCTTATCCCCACATCTCCTCCCTCTATCTCCTAATCTCCTTCTAAAAACGCCCGGTGGCTGGGGCAGAGCCTGGGCGATGCCCCGGCTTCATCTCACCAGCGGTCGCATCTTCTTCGACTCTGTAGGGAACGGACTCTGTGCCGTTCCGTGAACTGCGATTCGACGTTGCCTTGCTTTAACGGCCGGGGGAACACCCTGATCGGCGTTTCACGCGGCACGGTGAATCGACGTCGCGCCGCCCCTCGCGGAACGGCACGCAGTCCGTTCCCTACAGACGTTTTGCGTTGAAATCACCTTAACTCGATGCTGATGGGGACTCGCTTAGTTCGGCCGACCGTCCATAAGTTTTTCATTTACGCCGCAGCAGGCGCGGGGCGAAGGGCAACGGGCGGCACGCTTGCCGACCGCAGCGGCCGCGGCAAACAGAGCCAAGCCTCAATCACCAGCGCCGCCATCATGGCCGCCAGAAAACTCCGCCAGATCTCTTGAATCAAAGGGCTTGTGCTCGCGGTGTCGGCATCGGTCCGCGAAAAATCGAGCCCGCGAAACAGCGCGTTCAGCCGCTCATCGGCAAGCACTTCGGGCTCGTCTTCACCTGCCGAGCGATTGACCGCCACCAGCGCGTCGCCGCTGGCATACACGCCCGACTGATACGCAAACTCCGTCGAAAGCACGTTTTCGTCGCCGGCCACCCGCCGCCAGGCGGAGGCGTCGCCGATCACGCGGCCGGCGGTCATCTGCCGCGCGCCGCCCAGGGCGGCGCCGCCGGCGGCCAACGCTCGCTGCACTGCTATATAGAGCACCACGCCATCGCCGGCCAGGCTCGAGTCTGCCGGGGCCGGCGTGGTCGCGCAGAAGTAAGCCCCACCGCGCGGCGTGATCGCCCGCGCCAGCAGCGGTTGCCCACCGACGAGCGTGGCCAAGGGCGTCACTTCTCCCGACAACGAACAGACGTTGCGGACCTTGAGTTCGCCCACCGGCAGCGCCTGACCGCTTTGTGTGTTGGACAGCAGGTCTTCATCGCCGCGCCAGGTGTCGACCGCGCTGGCCGCCGCGTCGGCGATTTCTTGCCAGTCGCCCCAGCCGACGCCGAACATCTTCGTCTCGCCCGTCTGCCGCGGTGGAAAAAAGATCACCTGGCGGCCGCGATCGACGAACGCTTCGAGCTGCCGAGCGGTCTCGCCCTCGGGCAGCGGTGCTTGCCACAGCACGAGCGCCGTTTTGTCCCACTCGATCGTCACCAGTTGGTCTCTTTCGATTAGCGCCGCCGTGCTCCGCTCGGCCGGATCGACCGGCACCGCGGCCGCCAATCGCAGCGCCTCGGCCACGGCCGGTTCGTCGGCGATGATTACGCTGCGCTGTTCGTCAGCTTCGCTGAAAACAAAGTACGAATCGTTATCGGCCAGGTTGGCGTCGGCGGGCAGCGACACGCGTCCCCAGCCTTGGTCGCCGTTCGCTCCGCCATTGTCGTCTTTCGCTCCGCGAAAGTCCGCGCGTACGGCGGGCGATAGGCTACTTGCTTCGCTACTTTCGCGGAGCGAAAGGCGACTATCCGCGCTACTTTCGCGGAGCGAAAGGCGACTATGTGGCCGGGCCTGGCCGAGCGGAATGCGATGGTCGCGCAGCTCGAATTCGCCGCCGGCAAACTCGGCATTCACCACCGATTTGACGCCTTCGATGTCGAACTGAATGGGCACGCTGATGGGCCGATCGGTGCTTCCTTCGCGCTCCACGCGCAACGATACGAGCAATTCGGCGCCATCGGCGGTTTCGCGGCGACGGACTCGGGTCGCGCGGATCGACAAGTTCGCAGGGGCCGTTTGCGCCAAGGCAAGCAGATTGAGGCGCACGCTTTGCGCCATTGCCGCGAACGCCGAACGCAGCGTCTCCCAACGAGCGTCGTCGGCGTTCCAATCATTCGCTCGTAGATCAGAGCAGATCCAGATTTCGGTGCGACCGGTCTGATTGGCAGCCATGTAATCTCGTGCCGCGGCAAGCATGGCCGGCAAATCGGCCGAAGCGCTGGCCGGGCCGGTCTCGGCAAGTTGTTCGAGCGCCGCGGGCGATTCTAATTCGCGCGGTTGATTGCTGGTGCTTTCGATCAGAATCCAGCGCGACGAACGCAGGTGGCCGAGCGCGTCGGCCAGTTGCCGCCTGCCCGCCGCCAGCTTGGTTTGGCCGCCGCCGGTGCTTTGTTCAGCCATGCTGGGCGAACGGTCGAGTAAGATGATCGTCGTGTCGGCGCCGCCGGCCGTGAGCGCCAGCCAGCCGCCGGCCAGGGGCCGCGCAATCACAAACACCAGGCAGGCGATGGCCAGCACTCGCATCAGCAAAATCAGCCACTGCCTCAGCCGGGCAAACCCCCGCGACATGCGATTGGCCGCCAGCAGAAACATCATCGCCCCCCAGCGGATCGTCTGGTAGCGCCACTGGTTGATCAGATGAATGACGATGGGCAGCGCGGCGACCACCAACCCTGCTAAAAGCACCGGATAGATGAATCTCATGATCCGCCTCGCCTGCGCGTGCGACCCACCAGGAACCGGCCGAGCACGCTCTCATAATGTTCGTCGATGCGGACGCGATGATAATCGACCACCGTTTCGAGCACGATTTGTCTCAGGGCATCCAGATAGAGCCGCAGAGCCGCCAGATAACGCTCGGCGATGGCGTTGGGCTCGGCGAAGATGGGCGTGCCGCCTTCCATATCGAGAAACCGCATGGGCCGGCGGAAATCGAAATCGAGCTCCAGCGGATCGAGCAGATGAAACACGGCCACGTCGTGCTTGCGAAACCGCAGGTGGTCGAACGCCTCGCGCAGCAGCTCCGGCTCGACAAACAGATCGGAGACGATCACCACCAGCGCCCGCTGCCGCAACGTCTCGGCCAGCTCGTGCAGCGTGTTGGCAAGCTGCGTAGGACCGCGCGAACGGGCTGCTTCGAGCACGTCGAACACCGCCGACAGATGCGCCGGGTTGCGCCGCGGCGGAATCTGCCGCACCACGCCCGCCGCGATGCAGGTCAGGCCCACGGCGTCGCCCTGTTGCAACGCCAGGTAGCCGAGTGTGCCGAGAATGCGCCGGGCGTATTCGAGCTTGGTGATGCCGCGCGAGCCGAAATCCATCGAACCGCTGGTGTCGAGCACCAGGCAGCAGCGCAGGTTGGTGTCGGCCTCGAATTCTTTGACGTAGTAGCGGTCGGAGCGGCCATAAGCCCGCCAATCCATCCGCCGCGGGTCGTCGCCGGGCACATACTTGCGATACTCGGCAAACTCGACGCTGGAGCCGCGGTGCGGGCTTTGATGTCTGCCCGACACGGTGCCTTGCATCGGGTGCCGGGCGAAGAGTGGAATGCCTGCCAGGCGGGCCAGCACCTGCGGGTCGAGAAACTCGCGCGGTTTGCGAAGTACAGACATCCGTTGGGTTACCTCAAGAGCGGGTGAAGGGACTCGAACCCTCGACATCCAGCTTGGGAAGCTAGCGCTCTGCCAACTGAGCTACACCCGCGTGCCACCCATTCTAATCGCTTCGACTCCGCAAGACCAGCAATCGGGCAGATCCGCCGGCGGACGGCCGAGTCGCTGACCGGGCCGCGATTGCTTCGGCCGCTCGGCTAGCCCGGATTATTCATCAGCCCCCGGGGTGTCCGAACGACGGAGGCGTCACACCAACCCGACGCGTACGCGAGGCAATTTCGTTGTGCGTCCTCGCTTGCGCTTCGGGTTAATGTGGGCTGATGAACGATCCGGCGTAGTGTTGAAACGCCGGTTGCATCGGCGATGGGTTCGGGCGAAACTGGGGAACGGACGAAACACAACTTTCGGCGACGAAAAACACCTTCGGCAATGCTGCCATGAAACACGCACCAGGCATCACGCTGATTACCAACGGCCAACTCGTTGATGGCAAGGGGGGGCCGCCGCTGCCCGACGCGGCGGTGGTGGTCGAAGAGGGGCGCATCGTTTATGCCGGTCGCAAAGAAGCCGCGCCGGCCATCGCGCGCGGCGATCGGCATTCCGCGCCGCCGCAGGTGCGAACCATCGATGCCCGTGGCGGCACCATCATGCCGGGGCTGATCGAGGCCCATTTCCATCCGACATATTTCAATGTGGCCAAGCTGGAAGACCTCGACATCAAATACCCGGTCGAGTATGTCACACTGCTGGCCGCTCACAACGCCCGGCTGGCGCTGGAGTGCGGCTACACCGCGGCGCGGTCGGGCGGAAGCTTGTTCAATATCGATGTCTGGCTGAAGCGGGCCATCGAAAACGACGTGGTTAGCGGGCCGCGCCTGGCCGCCAGCGGACGCGAAATCTGCGGCGTCGGCGGGCTGATGGACTGGAACCCCGACTTCCGAAAGATCGGCATGGAAGGGCTGGTGCTGCTGGTCAACGGGCCGGACGAAGCCCGGGCCGCCGTCCGCAAGTTGGTGAAAGACGGCGTCGAGTGGGTCAAAACCTATCCCACCGGCGACGCCGCCGCCCCCGACACCAACGACCACCACACGCTCTGCATGACCTTCGACGAAATGCACGCCTGCGTGGCGACCGCCCACAACCACGGGCTGAAAGTCACCGGGCACTGCCGGGCGACCGAGGGCATCAAGAACGCCTTGCGGGCCGGTTACGACACGCTCGAACACGGCACGTTCATGGACGAAGAATCGCTCGATCTGCTGCTGACGCGCAACACGCCGGTGGTGCCCGCCTTGTACTTCGAGCAGGTGAGCGTCCAGCGCGGTCCCGAGTTTGGACTGCCGCAGGCGGTGATCGACGGGCATCAAGAGACGCTCGAAGCCGGGGCCGAAAGCGCCCGCCGCATTTTGCGGCATGGCGGGCGGCTGGGCATGGGCGGCGACTACGGTTTTGCCTGGAACCCGCATGGCGACTACGCCAAGGAGCTAAGCTTTTTTGTCGATTACGTGGGCCTCAGCCCGTTGGAGGTGATTACTTGCGCGACGCGCACCGGGGCCGAGATCATGGGCCGGGCCGACGAGCTCGGCACGCTCGAAGCCGGCAAGCTGGCCGACGTGCTCGTGGTCGATGGCGACGTGATCGCCGACATTCGCACGCTGGAAGACCGCGGGCGGTTGATCGCGGTCATGCAAAACGGCATCGTCAAGGCGGGGCAGCTTGCGGCAACCGGCGAAGCGACAATAGGAACAGAAGGCAACGAAGAAAACAAAATTGAGAAAAAAGGCCAATCAGCGGTGGGCCCGCTCTGGAGAGGAGATACGGGGGATAACAAAGAGATAAGGAGATGAAAGAATTGGTTGGACATCATTGCTTCGTTGCGAATTCCAAGAAATCCTTCCCTGCCATCTCCATATCTCTTCCGCATCCCCTTATCTCTTCCGCATCCCCTTATCTCCTTCCCATCGACTTTCGAACCGACGGACGGTGGGACTCGCTGATGAGCTTGGCCCAGCCTAC
>DASVHB010000437.1:0-3304 GCA_036379195.1 Pirellulales bacterium | reverse complement strand
TTGCTGGCCGCCTACGATTTCAACGGCCAACAGCTTTGGCGGAGAAACTTGCAAGACGACTATGGTCTCTACAGCATCTGGTGGGGGCACGCCAACAGCCCGGTGCTCTACGGCGATCTGGTCATCTCGGTCTGCATGCAAGACTCGCTCGCGGGCGTTGCCGATCGGCCCCCCGCCAGTTATTTGGTGGCCCACGACAAACGCACCGGCAAACCGAAATGGCGATCGGCCCGCATGACCGACGCCGACGCCGAAGAGTGCGATTCGTACACCACGCCGCTGCTCGTCCAGACCGCTCAAGGCCCCCAGCTCGTGGTCATGGGTGCGAACCAACTGGATGGTTACGACCCGGACACCGGCGAGCAAATTTGGTATCTGCCGGGCATTGTGGGCGGACGGACCATTACCGGTCCGACCGCGGGCCTGCAGATGGTGTTCGCCACGCAAGGCATGCGCAAAGATCTGCTGGCCGTGAAGTTGGGGCGCCAAGGTAAGCTCACTCGCCGCGATGTCGTCTGGAAGCAGACCGAGGCCACGCCCGACACCTGCTGCCCGGTGCTCTGGCGCGACTTGCTTTTCACCGTCAGCGACAACGGCGTCGCCAAGTGTTACGACGCCCATACGGGCCATCAGAAATGGAAGAAGCGCCTGCCGGGCGATTACAAAGCGTCGCCGATCGCGGCGGAGGGGCGCATCTATTTCCTCAACATGCACGGCGTAACGACGGTGGTGGCCGCCAGCGACCGTTTTTCGAAGCTCTCGGAAAATACCCTCGACGACGACACCACGGCCTCGCCGGCGGTTTCGGGAGGGCGAATCTATCTCCGCGGCAAAAAGTTTCTCTACGCCATCGGCAAGAAATGACGCGCGTCGTTTGGCTGACCGATCTCCATTTGAACTTTCTCAAGGCCGCGGGCATCGAAGCCTTTTTGCGCATGGTGGCCGACGCCAGGCCCGACGTGCTGCTGATCGGCGGCGATATTGGCGAAGCGCCCGACGTCGTCGGCCGCCTGCGAAGCATCGGCGAGCGGTTTGCTTGCCCCATCTTTTTCGTGCTTGGCAATCACGATTATTACTTCGGTTCGATCCGGCGGGTGCGGGCCGATGTCGAAGAGCTGTGCCGCGAGCAGCCCAACTTGACGTTTCTCACCACCGCGGGCGTCTGCGAGCTGGCGCCGGGCGTGGGGCTGGTGGGGCACGATGGCTGGGCCGACGCCCGGCTGGGCGACTACGAACGCTCGCTGGTGATGATGAACGATTACCGGCTGATCGAAGAGCTGGCTGGCGTAGGCAAACGCGAGCGCTGGCCCTTGCTGCGCGAGATGGGCGACGCCGCAGCGGCCCACGTCGAAGAGCGATTGCCCCAAGCGTTGCAGCGCTACGACCGAGTCTTCTTTCTCACGCACGTGCCTCCGCTGCGCGAGGCCTGCTGGTATCAAGGGCAAATCTCCAACGACGAGTGGCTGCCCCATTTCACCTGCCTGGCTGTCGGCCAAACGCTTTTGAAGATCATGCGCGATTATCCACAGCGGCGGCTCACGGTGCTGTGCGGGCACACGCACAGTTCCGGCCAGACCAATCCTCTGCCCAACCTGATGGTGCTCACCGGCGCCGCCGAATACGGGCATCCGCAGGTGCAGCAGGTGTTTGAGATCTAAATAGCCGTGCGCGGCCATCGGGCGCGGCATTGTCGCCTTTCGCTCCGCGAAAGTAGCGGCGCTTGGCATTCACCAGGTCTCCTTTCCGATGGCGCCGCCGGTGTCCCATTCGCTGGGAAGGTTCTCGTCGGTAATGCCGCTCAGCAATTCGTCAAGAGTAAGCGTTTGTAGCGCGAGGCGCTGCACGACGAGCTTGCCCTTGACAAGCGATATCTCGAAAGCCGCGTCGGCTTGAAGACCCGCTTCCGCGGCAAAAGATTTCGGAATGCGGAGGGCAAGGCTATTGCCCCATTTCTGAACGTGTGTTCGCATGGTGATCTCTGTGTCTACACCCTGAACCCCGTCGTCACCGCCATATTGTCGCGGTGAACGACCTCCTGATAGGGGCAATGGCCCAGCGCCGCCGCCATGGCGTCGGTCTTCAGCCCTTTGATGCGGGCGATCTCGCTCGATGCGTAATTGCTCAGTCCGCGGGCAAACTCGCTGCCCGCCGCGTCACGCAGGGCCACGACGTCGCCTTTCTGAAATTCGCCTACGACCTCGACCACGCCGATCGCCAGCAGGCTGCGGCCCTGTTTCTCGATGGCGCGGCGCGCGCCGTCGTCGAGCACCAGGCCGCCGCGCGGCTGAGCCGTGAAACCGATCCAACGCTTCCACGAAGGAATGGTCTGCCCTGGGGCGACGAATAGCGTGCCGACTTCTTCGCCCGCCAAAATGCGGACCAGTGTGCCGGGTTGCCGCCCGCTGGCGATAATCACGTTTTCACCCGCCAACGTGGCCATGCGCGCAGCCGCCAGCTTGCTGGCCATGCCGCCTTTGCTCAACCCGGTCTTGCGGTCGCGGGCCAGAGCCATCGTGGCGTCGTCGAGCGTGGTGACCGTCGAGATAAGCTGCGCGCCGCCGCGGTGCGGGTCGCCGTCGTACAGCCCGTCGACATCGGACAGCAGCACCAGCAGCGGGGCGCGAATCAGGTTCGTCACCATCGCGGCCAGGCGGTCGTTGTCGCCAAAGGTGGTTTGCAGCTCTTCGACGCTGACGGTGTCGTTTTCGTTGATGATGGGCACCGCTCCGTATTCGAGAATCGTGCGCAGCGTGTTGCGAACGTTCAAATATCGGGTGCGGTCGTCGAGGTCGTCGGCTGTCAGTAGCACCTGGGCTGCATGGCGGCCGAAGGCGCGCAGCGAACGGTCGTAGGTTTCGACCAGCCGGCTTTGTCCGACCGCCGCCACGGCCTGCAGGTGATCAAGATCGCGCGGCCGTTGCGTGAGCTTCAGCGCGCCCATGCCGGCGCCAACCGCGCCGGAGCTGACCAGCACTACTTTACGGCCGGCGTCGATGATCTGGTGCAACTCTTCCGCCAAGGCGGCGATGCGCGACTCGTCGAGCATGCCATCGGGCCGCGTCAGCACACGCGTGCCGACCTTGACCACGATTAATTCCGCGGCGGCGGCCACCTTCGATCGCAACGATACGGACATGCTGTTGCCGTTTATGCCGAACTTGGCTTGTGAAATCTTGGGCATATGGTGAGCGGCCCCCAAGATATCATTCTCGGGTGCGGATTCAAACGCCTTTCGTTCGGGCGGCGCCTTAACAGGATGTTGCTGGGGTCGGGAAGGACATTAACCCGAAGCGCAAGCGAGGCA
>DASVHB010000436.1:0-4978 GCA_036379195.1 Pirellulales bacterium | reverse complement strand
GAGCGCGGCCCCGGCCAGGGGAAGAAAGATAGTGAGCAGAAGAATGTTAGGCATGGTTACATCGCCGGCCACATCAAAAGCGTCCCCACCAACACCAACAACCCCAGCACCATCGCCAGGGCGTAAAACTGCACCATACCGTTTTGTAATGAGCGGAGCATCGAGCCCACCGCCACGGGCAGTTTGCCCAGCAAGTTCACCAACCCGTCGACAATCCAACGATCAAACCAATACGAAAACAGCGCGAGAATCCACAGCGGCCACACCACCAGCACGCTGTAAATGCCGTCGAAGAAGAACTTGCCATACGAAAGCTGGTAGAGCCGCAGGCCGTAGACCGAGCTGGTCCAGCGCGTCAGGACAGCCACCTGCCGGCGATCGCCCAAATACAAGAAGGCCGCGATGCCGATGCCCGTCAAGGCCGTGATGGTGCTCACCGCCTGCACCTCGAAGTGCAAACTTCCGGCTTCGTGCGCAACGTGCGGTACGGCGGCGTAAGCGAGCGAGGGCGTGGCAAGCAAAAAGTGATACAGCGCGTCAGCCCCAAACGGCCAATTGAATTCCCAATTGACGCAGCCGACGATCAGCGCGCAAACGGCCAGAATCACCAGCGGCACGAGCATCACCGGCGGAGCTTCGTGCGCGTGGTGCCCCGCTTCGGGCGGCACGCGCGTCTCGCCGTAAAACGTCAGGAAGAAGCCGCGGAACGTATAGATGGCTGTCAACAGCGCCGTGAAGAGTCCGGCGTAGTAGAGCACCTGATAGATGTCGTGGTACCCGGCGCCACCTTCAAGGGCGGCCGCCAGTATGGCGTCTTTGCTCCAAAAACCCGCGAACGGCACCACGCCCGACAGCGCCAGGCATCCGGCCAAAAACGTCAGGCAGGTCCAAGGCATGATCCGCCGCAAGCCGCTGAAGCGCCGCATGTCGGCGGTGTTGCCCATGGCGTGCATCACCGAGCCGGCCGAAAGGAACAGCAGCGACTTGAAGAAGGCGTGGGTGAACAAGTGAAACATGCCCGCCACGATGCCGGCCAGCGTGCCCACGCCCACGCCCAAGAACATGTAGCCCAGTTGGCTGATGGTCGAGTAGGCCAGCACGCGCTTCAGGTCGTCTTGCGTCAAGGCGATGATGCCGGCCAACAACGCAGTGAAGCAACCGACCACCGCGACGGTCACTCGGGCTTCGGGCGCCGCGACCAACAGCGGCGTGACGCGCGTAAACATATACACGCCCGCGGTGACCATCGTGGCGGCGTGAATCAGCGCGCTGACGGGCGAGGGGCCTTCCATGGCGTCGGGCAGCCACACGTGTAGCGGAAACTGCGCGCTTTTGCCGCACGCTCCAGCCAGCAGGCAAAGACAGATGGCCACGCCCACCGCGCCGCCCACGTAGCCCGTCTGGTCTGGCAGCACCAGGCGCGATTGGCCGAGCACGCCTCGAATGCCAACCTGTTGCCCGCCGCCCTCCTGCCCCGGCGATTGCTCGACGGCAATCACCGAGCCATCCGGGGCAACGTCGTGAAAATTGAGCGTCCCATACGTTGTCCAGATCAAAAACAACCCGATGGCAAAACCGAAATCGCCCACGCGCGTCACCAGGAACGCCTTTTTGCCGGCCGCCGCCGCGGAGGGCTTTTCGTACCAAAAGCCGATCAGGATGTAGCTGCAAAACCCCACCGCCTCCCAAAACACATACAGCAGCGCGAAGTTGCTCACCGACACCAGCATGGTCATCGAAAACACGAACAGCGCCACGTAGCAAAAGAACCGCCAATAACCGCGGTCGCCGCGCATGTAGCCGACGGAGTAGATGGCCACCAACGACGAGATGAAGGTGACCATCGAGAGCATGACCGACGTGAGCGGGTCGGCCCGCAGCGTGACGGCGATGTCGAAGGGACGCGATACACCATTGGCGCCGCCCGGCTGATAAGCGTCGCTGATATCGGCCCAGGTCCAGAGCGTAACGACGTGCTCGACGCCGACCGACGGGCCGCCGCGATCGCCCACCATGGCGAGCACGTCGAACAGCAAAAACAAGCTGCAAATGAAAGCGCCGACGATGCCGGCGATCACAGGCCAGTGCGAGCGCTCTTTGAGCACCGCGGCGCCCAACAGCGCCGTGATCAGGCAGGCCGCCAACGGCAAAGCCGGCACCAGCACCATCCAGGTTTCAAGGTTAGACATGGCTGCGGTGGATCAATTCTTCGATCGGTTGTCGCGGCTCGACGCCCGCGGTCGGCAGGCTCGGCCAGTGTTCGGGTCGGACGGGTTCGTCGGGCAATAGGTGATCGACATAACGCGGCTGATTGGCTTCGCGCAGCGTTTGCCAAAAGGCAATGTCGAGCTTACCGCTGCGGTGGTAGAGCATGAGCACCAAGGCCAGTGCGATGCCCGCCTCGCAGGCCGCCACCGTAAGGATGAAAATCACCAGCATCTGGCCGCCCCAGTCGTTGTGAAATCGGCCCCAGGCCACCAGGCTGAGCGACACGCCTTGCAACATCATTTCGGCCGCCAGAAACATGACGATCATGTTGCGGCGGCTGAGAAAACCCACCAGCCCAATGCCGAACAGCAACGCGCCGATGAGCAGGTAACGATCGAGGAGTTGGAGCTCATTCATGGACAAACTCCTTGGTATCTACAGAGGTCGGAGGTAAGATTCCCTGATTCATAACGGCCCTCCTCCACCGCCAAGCCGTGACCCGTTGATGTCAGGCTGGAAAGCCTGACCTACGGGCGGCGATCCTTGCGCGACGATGGCCACCGCGCCCACCAGCGCCACCAAAAGCAGCGTGCCGGCCACCTCCACGGCGACCAAATAACGACTGAACAACTGGCCGCCGAGATGGGCCATGTGCTCGCCATTCAAGATCTCGGCCGCGCGAGCATCGGCAGCCACACGATCGGCGCGCCAGCCAACCGCATCGCCTCCGACCTCGGCCGGCGCAAAGATGCTCGCCGAAAGCAACCCGATTAGCAAAGCGCCCGTGCAAGCCGAAAGCATCGGCTCCCAACCTACGCGGTCGTAATACGTATGACCCTGCGGCTGAGCCAACATCAGCACGAACAAGAAGGTGACCAAAATCGCCCCGGCATAAACCACCACCGTGGCAATGCCCAAGAACTGCGCGCCGTCGAACAGCAGCAGCGCCGCCGTGCCCAGCAGCGTCACCGCGAACCACAGGGCGCAATACACCGGGCTGCGCATCGTCACGGCGCCGACGGCCGAAACAATCGTCGTCAAGGCGAGCAACCAAAACACCGTTTCCGCCACGGGATGCGCCGAGTTGAATTGCACGACTCGGGCCAGCAAAATGCCCACTGCCACGGCGGCCAGCACGCCGCCGAGCGCGCGGCCGCGCCCGCCGCCCCGCGGCAGTTGCAGCCACAGGCCGGCCGCCAACAGCACCGTGGCCAGCGCAATTTGCCCGGCGGGCGTCATATGGTGCCTCCCAAACGGTGCGATTTCATCGGCTCGGTGTCTTTGGTCTGATCGTACACGCTGAGCAGCTTTTCCTTGTCGAAAATCATTTCTTCGCGGCTGCGGCCCGTCAGATCGAGAAAGCTGGTCAGCTCGATGGCATCCACCGGGCAGGCTTCTTCGCACATGCCGCAAAAGATACAGCGCAGCTCGTCGATGACGAAGGTCTCCGGATATTTTTCGCGGTCGGGCCAGGGGCTTTCGGTGCCGACGATGTCGATGCAATGAGCCGGGCACGCGGTGGCGCACAAGAAGCACGCCACGCACTTCACTCGCCCCTGCTCGTCCTTGTTCAAACGATGCACGCCGCGATAGATGAGCGGATTGCCCACCTCGGGCCGCGCCTCAGGAAAGCTGACGGTTATCTTGGGACCGAACAAATGGCGTGTGGTCGTGGCAAAACCTTGCACGAACAGCGGCAGATACATCTTGCCGGCCAGCCCGAGCTTGGGTTCTTCGATCCAGCGAATGTTGGGGTCGTCGGGTTTCATGGGGTAAAAACGCGTCGTGAGTCGATCAGATCGGTACGCGGGCGGTTGTCGGTGGCCAGCGGCGCCGAAAGTCCGGCCACCACCCACACCAAAATGGCAAAAGCCCACATGGCGGCGATGCACAGCCAGCGATTCACCCCGGCGATCTCCGGGCGGCCGAACTCGGCCAGCACCGCCACAGCCACCAGGTTCACCAACCCCAGCGGTAGCATGACTTTCCAGGAGAGATTCATCAACTGGTCGAAGCGGAACCTCGGCCAGGTCCAACGGGACAGCATGAAAAATAGTACCACGAGCAAGACCTTGACCATCAGCACCAGAACTCGCGCGATCGCCGTCAGCCACGTCACCTCGTCGCCGCTCCCCGTCAGCCCCCAGAAATGCCAACCGCCGAAAAAAAGAATGACGATCAAGAACGAGGCCGTCACCATGTGCAAGAATTCGGCGATCAGATACATCAACAGCCGCATGCCCGCGTATTCGGTGTGATAGCCACCCACCAACTCTTGCTCGGCCTCGGGCAAATCAAACGGCAGCCGGGCGCTTTCAGCAAAGGCCGCCACCAGAAACACGACGAAGCCCAGCGGTTGCCAGAGCACGTTCCACACGCCGCTGGCAGCTTGCTGGCCGATGATCGACTCCAATCGCAAACTACCGGAAAACAACACGACCCCCAAAATACCCAGGCCCATCGGCAGTTCGTAGGCGATCAATTGGGCGCTCGACCGCAGCCCGCCCAAAAAGCTGTACTTGCTGTTGCTGGCCCAACCGCCGAGCAACACGCCATACACCGCGATGCTGCCCAGCGCGAACACGTAGACCAACCCCACGTCGAATTGCGGCGCGACGACCAGTTGAATTTGCTCGGTAACGCCGGGGATGCCCGAGTCGGCGGGCAACACGCTGCCAAAAGGAATCGCGGCGAACGCGGCCAGCGCGGTGGCCAGAATGACGATGGGCGCGACCGTGTACACCACGCGATCGACCTGGTGCGGCGTGAT
>DASVHB010000435.1:0-6389 GCA_036379195.1 Pirellulales bacterium | reverse complement strand
CAGCGTCCACCAGAGATCGTTCAGGTTTTGATCGGGGTTGCCATACAGCTCTTTCTCGAACCGCAGCATCACCTGACACCAGCGCGAGAAGATCAGCAGCTTGTTGCGGCGCATCAACCGCCCGGTGGCGTCGAACTCCTTCGGGTTGTCGACGGTCACGCCCATGGCCTTCAGCCAGGCGGCGCTCTTCGAGAACCGCTCGAACATCATGGCCAGCCCCTCGGTGGTCAAGATGTGCGCCTCGCCGCGCACCGTGTAGGGCAGGCTGCGCGGAATATAGAGGCTGCTGTAGACCGAGTGCCCCAGTTCGTGCAACATGGTGCCCATCCAATACTCATTGGGCACGATGTTGGCGAGCACGCGCACGTCGCCCTCACGGTCAATATCGGTGCAGAAGGCGTGTGGGTTTTTGCCCGGCTTTTCAAACAGGTCGCTGCGCTTGAGCACGCGGTCGATGGGCAGCCCGATGCCGGCGTAAAACTTTCGGCACATTTCGGGGATGTCGGCGCCGGCGTAAGCGGCGTCGAGGCTGGTCTCGTAGACGGCGGGCGCCTCTTGAAAAAACGGATCTTGATAATGCCAGGGTTGCAGTTCATCGACCGCCACGCCATACATTTTGGCCAGCCGCCGGTCGATGTCGGCTTTGACCACCTCGGCGAAAGGCTGCCGCGTCAGTCGGTCGAGCTCGTCGAACAGTTTGAGCACCTGCGATTGCGTCTGCTCGTTGAGTTCCAGTTGCATGGCATGATAATCGGCGAAGCCCAGCTCGCGGGCCGACTGGTTGCGCAGCCCGACCAGCGTGCGCAGATCTTGCTCGACCTCGCCGCCCACCTGCTTGCTGGCTTCCCAGACTGCCCGCCGCTCGTCGGAGTCGCGCGATTGCTTGAGGATCTTGCGGACCTCGCTGTCGGGCAGCTCGCGGCCGCCGACTTTCGCTCGAAACACGTTGAACCGCATCTCGATGGCGTTGGCCCGTGCGACCATTTGCTTCAGCAGATCGGGATCGACCTGCTTGGGCAGAGCTTGCAGATAGAGCAGGCGCACCTGCCGGGCCAGCAGCTTGTCGGCCAGCCTGGCCTGGTCGCAGCGTTTCAGCCGCTCGAACCGCTCGCGGTCGGCCAGGGCCTGATCGAGCTGATTTTCGGCCTCTTGCTTAAGCTGATAGGCTTCGTCTTTGCCGGTGACGTTGGCGTCCCACCAGCGGCGGCCCACCTCGATTTCCAACGGGCGGATGCGCTGTTCGTAATCGGCGATGACGCGACGCGCAACATCGGCGTCGTTCTCCGCCGCGGCACTGGCAGCGATACAAACGGTCATGGCGATGCTCGATAGGAAAGCGATCAGTGAAATTCGGCGAGATTGCATGGCGGGCAAGGGGTGAGAATCGGTGAGGCAATGACACGGAAACCGCTTCGCAAGTCGCCCACCACCTTACCTCCCGAAACGACGTAACGCAAAGGACCGCCAGCAAGGTGGCGTCCTAAAGTTGAGTTAGTCGAGGTCGAGCAGACACTAACCCGAAGCGCCAGCGAGGCACGAAAGGCCGTTTCTTCGCTGGCGCTTCGGGTTAATGTGGGCGACCAACTCAACTTTAGGATACGGCCATCCACGCGACCGCCGCCGGCCACCGAGTCGGCTTCTGCACCAACTTCGGGCACGATATACTAGCGTAATGCTCAAGCGGGCGACTCTCAGACTAAGGAAACCATCCATGCGGCACGTCTTACCAATCAAGCTAATCGCCGGTCTGCTCGCGGTGGCGCTCACCCAATCGTGGCACGTGGGCCTGAAGGCAGCCGACGAAGATGCCGGCGACCTGCCGGCCGATCTGACCGTGCCCGAAGGCTCGCCCGACGAATTATTGACGTTTATCGAAAAGGTTCAAGCGACCCAACCGCGCGGCACGCGCAAAGAGCGGATGGACTGGCTCACCAAGAGCCGGCAGGCCATTGTCGAGGCCGCCGATCAGGTTCGTTCGTCGAAGGCCGACGACAAGACGATGGCGAAAGCCATCAAGGCCGAACTTGACGCGCTGACGCTGTTGAAGCGGCTGGGCGACAAGCCGGCCGCCGACAAACTCAGCAAGCTCACGGCGGAGTTGAAAAACGATCGCCGGCCCGAGCTGGCCGCCATCTTCAAGCTGCTCGACCTGTCGCAGCGCGTGGACGACGCCGACACCTCGGACGGCAAGGCGCTCAAGGACCTGGCCGACGAAGTACGGCAGCTTGTCTCGCAGAGCAAGCCCGACATCGAGCTAGGCATGCTGGCCCGAAACATTTGCGTCAAGCTTTTCCAGGCGGACGAGAAGGATGCGGCGAGCGAGCTGTGCGGCGACTTCGCCAAGCAGTTTGTTCGCAGCGACGACGCGCAGATGCTGGCCGCCGGAGCGGGTCTGGCCCAGATCACCGGCCAGATGTACAGCGCGCAAGATCGTCCCAAAGACGAAGCCAAGTTCGACCATGAATTCGCCGCGCTGTTGAAAAAGAGCAAGCTGGACGCCGCCCAAGAGATGATTGCGTCGTTCGAGGGCCAGGCCCGCCGGCTGGAGTTGCCCGGCAACACGATGGAGATTTCGGGCAAGCTGGTCGACGGCGGCGAGTTCGAGCTGTCGCAATTCAAAGGCAAGGTGGTGCTGGTCGATTTCTGGGCCACCTGGTGCGGCCCGTGCGTCGGCGAGTTGCCCAATGTCAAGCGCATGTACGAGCGCTATCACGACCGCGGATTTGAGGTGGTCGGCATCAGTCTGGACCAAAGCCGCGAGGCGCTGGAAGCGTTTATCAGCAAAGAGAAGCTGCCTTGGCCGGTGCTGTTTGACGACGCCAGCGAAGAGACCAGCGGCTGGAAGCACCCGCTGGCCACGTATTACGGCGTGAACGCGATTCCGCTACCGATCTTATTGAATCGCGAGGGCAAGGTGGTCAGCATGCAGGCCCGCGGCACGGCGCTGGGCGATTTGCTGAGCGATCTGATCGGCCCCGCCGACGAGGACGACAAGTAGTACGGCCTTCAGCAGGAAACTCTCGGCGCGGCGGCCTCGCAAGCCGCTAAATGACCTTGCACGATCATGGGAATACGGAACGCCGCAGAGGGCGTTCCCTACAGATTGTTGGCTTCCCATGATCGTGCAAGGTCATTTAGCGTCGAAACGCCAGATGCCTGCGCCAGTGCTCGTCGTCGGCCTGGGGAAAATCGACGCGCAGATGCACGCCGCGACTTTCCTCGCGTAGGGCGGCGGCGGCGATCATGATGCGCGACACCCAGAGCATGTTTTGCAATTGCCAGCCCGCCGGCTCGGCAAATTGCCGATCGAGCACGTAGCCGCACCAGTGGTCGATCATTTCTTGCGCCTCGGCCAGCCCCGCGGCGTCACGCCGCACGCCGGCGCTGCGCCACATCAGGCTTTTCAGCGAATTGCGAATGTCGTCTAAATCGAGCTGCTCGGCCGAGTCGACGAGCGCCGGATTCTCCAGCGGCAACGCCTGAAAACAATCGGGCATGGCCAACGCCGCCCGGCTGGCGCCCTCGCCGGTGTGGGCCCCAAACACCAGCCCTTCGAGCAAGCTGTTCGAGGCCAGCCGGTTGGCGCCGTGCAACCCGCTGGAGCTGACCTCGCCGGCCGCCCACAACCCCGGCAGCGTGCTGCGGCCCTCGGCGTCGATCGTCACGCCGCCGATCATATAATGGGCGCCCGGCCGCACGGGAATCCAATCGCGGGCGATGTCGATGCCAAACTCGGCGCACACCGCCGCGATGCCGGGAAACCTTGCACGCACGCGCTCGGCTGCGAGATGCGACAGATCGAGATAGACGTTCGGGTGCCGCGTTTTTTCCATCTGGCTTACGATGGCCTGGCTGACGACGTCGCGCGGGGCGAGCTCGCCGCGCGCGTCGTAGTCGGGCATGAAGCGGTGGCCCGTGCGGTCGACCAAGCGGGCGCCTTCGCCGCGCATCGCCTCGGTAATCAGGCTGCGGCTGCTGCCGGCGATGTAGAGCACCGTGGGATGAAACTGCATGAACTCCATATCGCGCAGCTCGGCGCCGGCGCGGAAGGCCAACGCATGGCCGTCGCCGGTGGCCACCGGCGGGTTGGTGGTTTCGCGATAAATCTGCCCCGCGCCGCCGGTGCAAAGAATGGTTTGCTTGGCCCAGACCAGCGTCTTGCCACGCCGGGCGTTCCAGACCAGCGCCCCACGGCACACGCCCTCGTGCGTGAGCAGGTCGAGCGTAAAGGTGTCTTGCCAGTGGGCGATGTGCTCTTGGGCGAGCACGCGGTCGATGACGGCACGCATCACTTCGCGTCCGGTGGCGTCGCCCAGTGCGTGTACGATGCGAAAATGGCTGTGCCCGCCCTCGCGTCCCAACGCCAGCTCGCCCGACTCTTCGTCGAACCGCGCCCCCCAGGCCATCAGCTCGCGAATGCGTTCGGGGGCTTCGCGCACCACGAGCTCGACGATCTCGCGATTGCAAAGATCGCCGCCGGCTTTGAGCGTGTCGGCAATGTGGTTCTCGAAGCGGTCTTCCGGATCGAGCACGCCGGCGATGCCGCCTTGGGCGTAGTGGCTGTTCGACTGCAGCAAGCTGTCTTTGGTGATCACCAAGACGCGCAACCGCCGATCGACGGCCAGCGCCGCCCGCAGCCCCGCCAGGCCGCCCCCGACAATCAGCACGTCGACAAAGTGGTGGGCCTCGCGCTTCGGGTGAAACGGCACGAGATACCGCGGCCCGAGATCCTGCCGATGCGTGATCGAGTTCAAGCGGTTAGCGGTCGATGGAGTCATGCGAGGCCCAGGGTGCCAGTAGTTGCATTATAGCAGCTAGATTCGGCCGTTCACGGCGCGCCGTGAGGGGCGTTGGCTCATCTAACTGGTCAGTCATCGCTCGACGGGGGCAAGCCCGCGTTGTTCTACGCAAGTCGCAGCTCGTTCTATGGGGTCGCAGGACGGGGGACGTTCCGGACCTGAGCCGGCTTTAGCCGGCTTGCCCTAGCCCACGTCGCCGAGCTCCAGCACGCGGCCATAGCGGCGCAAAACCATCGCCCGCAGACGCGCGTGCTCGGGCCGCGATAGCCCGGGGTCTTCCCGCACGAGCTGCTGAGCGTCGCGCCGGGCTTCTTCGAGCGTGGCCGAATCGCGGGCCAGATTGGCAATGCGCAGCGGCGGCATGCCGTGCTGCCGCGTGCCCAGCAGATCGCCGGGGCCGCGCTGCTCGAAGTCGATCTCGGCCAGCCGGAAGCCGTCGCTGGTCGACACAAACGCATCGAGCCGCTGGCGGGCCTCGGGCGATGGGTTTTCCGCGAAAATGGCGCAAAAGCCCGGCTGGCTGCCGCGACTGATTCGCCCGCGCAACTGATGCAATTGCGAAAGACCGAAACGCTCGCCGTTCAAGACCGTCATCAACGTGGCGTTGGGCACGTCGACGCCCACTTCGACCACCGTGGTGGCCACCAGCGCCTGGGTCTCGCCGCGGCGAAAGGCGGCCATCGCGCTGTCTTTGGCGGCGGACGTCATCCGCCCGTGCAGCAAGTCAAGCCGAAATGCTTCGAGCGGCCCGTGGGCCAGCGCTTCATACGTCTGCTCGACGCTGGCGGCGGCCGCTTCGCTCTCGTCGTCGACCAGCGGGGTGATGATGTAGCCTTGGGCGCCCTCGCGTAGCTTGCGACTGAAAAACTCCCACCATTTAGACTGCCTGTCGTCGCCTTCGACCAGATAAGTGTTCACCGTCTGGCGGCCGGGCGGCGCCTCGCGCAGCGTCGAAACATCGAGATCGCCATAGAGCGTCATCGTCACGGTGCGCGGAATCGGCGTGGCCGTCATCACCAGATAGTGCGGATCGAGCGCCGCCTGCTTCAGACTGGCACGCTGCCGCACGCCGAATTTGTGTTGCTCGTCGATCACCACCAATCCCAACCGCGCGAACTCGACGCTGCTGGACAGCACGGCCTGCGTGCCGATCACCACGTCGATTTCGCCGCGCTTGATTGCGTCGAGCGTGGTTTGCCGTTGGCTCGCGGTCAGCCCCCCGGTGAGCAGCGACCACCGCACCTGGCTGGCGGCCAGCGTTTGCTGAAGCGTGGCGGCGTGTTGCCGCGCAAGCACTTCGGTGGGCGCCATCAACACCGCCTGATAGCGATGGGCCACGGCCAACAGCAGCGCATACACCGCCACCACGGTTTTGCCGCTGCCCACGTCGCCCTGCAACAAGCGGTTCATGGGCTGCGTGCGGGCCATGTCGCCCGCCACCTCGGCAATCGCCTGTTGCTGGCCGGCGGTCAGCTCGAACGGAAACAGCCGGCGGATGCGCGCGTCGATCTTGGCCGTGGCTTCCAGCGCGGGCGCGCCGGGTTGCGACTGGCTTCGCTGCCGCTTCAGCGCCAGAGCCAACTGCAGAAT
>DASVHB010000434.1:0-14166 GCA_036379195.1 Pirellulales bacterium | reverse complement strand
CTGCCGGCGCGCGGCCACGAGGGCGGAGGTTTCGAAGGACAAAACGATGCTTTGACATAATTCTACAATCGATCGTTTATTCAAACCGGCGGATTGCAACGCGATGCTAGCAACGTGAGTGCTATTATTCCTACAAATCCCAAGCTGGATGGGGTCTTTTGTGGATCTTTCCGTCGCCTGTTAGCTCACCATCTTGTTCACCGATCCGCACAAGGCGGATGGGGTCCGAATATCTCATTGCCGATTGGGATCAATCACGTCCAAGTTGACTTCATACGGCTGCTTGTCTTCGTCGCTCGGCTCGACCAGCGGCCGAACGATGCGAAAGCCCACAAACTGGGCATCAGTATAATACCAGATGCTTTGGGGCACCTGGGGGTCCTGCTGTTTCCAGTCTTTGTGGCTGCCGCGGCGGGCGGCGCTGCGCAGCTTGTCGGGATCGTCGTCCCAGGAGCCGCCCCGCACCACGCACGGCTCGACCTTGGTCGGCACGGCGATGGGGTTATCGGCGGCCATGCCCGAAATCTTCTGATAAAAGTCCGGCAGGTATTGATCGGCGCACCACTCGGCCACATTGCCGTGCATGTCGTACAGACCCCAGGGGTTTGGTTTTTTCTTGCCGACCTCGTGGTATTTGTCGTCGCTGTTGTCGTACGACCAGGCGTAGTCGCCAAGCTGCTCCGGCTCGCTGCCGAAGGAATAAGCGGTCTGCGTGCCCGCCCGGCAGGCGTATTCCCACTCGGCTTCGGTCGGCAGGCGATAATAACGGCCGGTCTTGGCCGACAGCCACTGGCAGTATTTTTTGGCGGCGAGCTGCGTCATGCTGATCGCCGGATGGCTTCCCTTGCCCATGCCGAACGACATGTCGGTATACGGCTTGGTGGGACGCGTGACGGCGTCGGCCAGCTTGTCGCGCGGGGTCGGTTCTTCGCTCAATACCTGCCGCCGGGCAATATCGAGGCTGAACATGAACACTTCGTACTCGTCCCAGGTGACCTCATGCTTGCCCATCCAGAACGGCGCGATCTTGACTTCGTGTACCGGGCCTTCGTCGTCGCCGCGCGATGGTTCGTCGTCGGGGCTGCCCATGCGAAACGTGCCGCCGCGGACCGGCACCATCTCAAACGTGGCCTCACTGCCGCTGATGCGGTCGGTGTACGGCTTCATGTCGGCCTCGGCGCTGGCCTTGGCGTCGGGCACTTCGAGCACCGGACGTTTGGCATCGGCGGCCAGCGACAGGCCAGGGAAGATCAGCACACAAAGCGCTGCCGCCAGAAAAGCTACGTCACGACAACTCCGCGTCATATCCAACTCAGATCTTAATCTTATAGGATGGACGATCGTCGAGGCTCGTCCTACAGTTCTTTGATGCTCGCACTCACTCAACCCTTCGTCCGGCGGCCCGTGACAAAAGTGGCTGGCACGGTTTTGGCTCTGATGGTGATCGCGCGTGGCGAGGTTTCTTCGCAGGCCGACACCGAGCCAAAGCTGCGTCGGTTCGAGTTTCAACAGACCCACATGGGGGCGCCGGTAAAGATCACATTGTACGCATCGGACGAGCGATCCGCAAACCGGGCGGCCGAGGCGGCCTTTGCCCGATTCGCCGAGCTCGACCAGATCATGAGCGACTATAAGCCCGACAGCGAGCTATCGCGGCTGAGCGCCACTGCCGGCAGCGGCCGGGCGGTTGCCGTCAGCGACCATTTGTGGAAAGTGCTCGACCGCGCGCGGCAAGTGAGCGAGGCCAGCGACGGGGCTTTCGACATTACCGTCGGCCCTTACGTGCGGCTGTGGCGGCGGGCCCGCCGCTCGAAGGAGTTTCCGCCCGAGCAGCGGCTGATCGAAGCGCGCCGCGCCGTGGGCCGCCAACACCTGCGGCTTGACGGCCAGCGGCACACCGCTCAACTGCTGGCGCCGGGCATGCGGCTCGACCTGGGCGGAATCGCCGCGGGCTACGCGGTCGACGAAGCGTTGGCGGTGCTGGCCGCAAACGGCGTCGAGCGGGCGCTGATCGACGCCAGCGGCGACATTGGCGTCGGCGATGCTCCGCCCGGCGAGCAGGGCTGGAAGATCGGCATTGCGCCGCTCGATCCGGCGGGGCCGCCCAGCCGCTATGTGAGGTTGCGCAACGCCGCGGTCACCACGTCGGGCGACGCCTTTCAGCACGTGGTGATCGGCGGCCGGCGATACTCGCACATCGTCGATCCACGCACCGGCCTGGGGCTGACCGAGCCCAGCAGCGTATGCGTGGTGGCCGCCGATTGCACCACGGCCGACAGTCTGGCGACGGCCGTCAGCGTGATGGGTCCGCAGGGCGGGCTGGAGCTGATCGAGCGCACGCCGCGCGCCGCCGCGCTGATTGTGCGCGATGAAAATGGCCGGGTCGAAACCTACGTCTCGAAGCGATTGGACGAATATGAGTTCGACAAGCGCGATTGAAGAATAGGCTTTCGCAATTGTCGCCTTTCACTCCGCGAAAGTAGCGCTACTTTCGCGGAGCGAAAGGCGACAATGGATACCGATGAACCGTCTCCCATAAATCTTGCCGCAGATCTTCCCAGCTCACGAGTTCAGCGGTTCCGTTGTCGATTTCCGCGATGCGGCGGGCGATTTCGTCACCCCACGTCTTTTCCCACTCCGAATCGGTCGTCGGCTCGACGCTGCTCAGCAGGCAGTCGGCCAATTTGGCGCGTTGCGGTTCGGGAAGCCGCAAAGCCGCCTCAAACAGTTGCTGCGCCTCGCCACTCAATCCGCTTGCGTCGGTCGCCATGCGTTCTCCTCAATGGGATTGGGTCGGTAGTCGTTTGGCCGCTTCGCCTGCCTCTCGAACCGGCGACGTTATTCTACGCCAGCGCCTCGCGAGACGCCAACCGGCGGATTGCTAAGACGCACATGGAATACCACATCCGGCGACGGGGCGTGCAACTCGGCGGAAGTTTGTCCGCCCTGATCGATGCCATCGAGGCCGACGCTGTAGACTCGATACCCAGCCTCATCAACGCGATAGCGCAGCGGCTGTCCATCGAACGGATCAAGCGGCACTTCGGGCAGCAAGTCGGGCGCCAAGGAGTCGAGCGCCTTGGGCAACGCGCCATGCCGAAGCCGAAACCGCTCGATTGCCACGGCGGCCCGCGCAGAGTCGCGGCCAGCCATTGCCGTGTTCACCGACATGGCGCCACCCTGAATCCAGCTAAACGATGCCATCGAAATCGGATAGCGGAAGTTCGCGAGCGGCTCGTTCGCCAATTGACTTGCTTCGTTTTGAATATCGGCGACAGAATTGCCTAGGTCCGGGCCGCTGGTTTCAAACGCCGCGACAACCTTCCGCATCGACTCCAGGTAGACGATCTGGTCAACCGGCCGGAACAGGGCCGATGGCGCGCTGGGGGCCTGCGGGCCCAGCGCCGCCGGATTAACGAAGTATTCCATACTCGTCGCACGGTCGCCCAGCAGTGCGCGGTGGAACGATGCGGGGTAGTCGATCGCCGCCAAGCGGCGGCTGATGCGTTCGAGATCGTTGTCGGAAAAGCGCACGCTAGACAGTTGACGCTCCAATTGAAAGCGGGCCATGCCGTCGAGCGCTAGCCGCACAAGTTGCGAGACGAGCGTTGGCTCGTCCTCGATACTCCTGCCCGCGGCAAGCATCGTTTCAATCGCTTCGGCAACCGCGCTTGGCTCGTCATGCCGCGCCCGCGCCTCAGATTCAAGGAGTAAGAGTTTGACGCCCTTACGGAGGGACTGTAGGTGCGGAAGCGACGTTGGATAATCAGCCGAAAAATCGGTCGGGTACCGTGCGGCGCCGCCGAGCTGCGCGGCGCGGTGCATTTTTTCCAGCGGCTTTTGATATTTAGCCAGGAGCGAATCTGCGGCGGCCAAATGCGGCCACGGCTCGCCGGGCGGCGGCAGTTCTTCGTCGCTCTCGCCAACGATCGGTAGGTCTTTTGCGTCGTCCACGAAGCCCGGCGTGTCGAGCGCGGCGATCGCCTCCAGCCAAAGCTGCGTGGTGTCGCGATCGGCCGGCGGCCGGGGATAGAAGGCGTCGAGATCCTCGACGGACACTGGCTCACCCGCCGCACGAATGCGCGCTAGCTCGGCGCGGACACGTTGCTTGGCCATCAGCCAACCGACGCCCAGCGCCGCTACGAACAGCACCAGCAGCGACGCGACTCCGCCGAGCAACATGAGGCCCGGAGTGAGTCGGCGACGCGGGCCGAGTGGTGTTACTTCTTCCACGGCCATTGAGGCACGCCACCAAAATAGGGATATTCGTCGAAGGGAGCCGTGTTGCTCGTGGTGCGCGGGTTGCCGGCCATCTTCAGTTCTTTCGACAACTGATCAGAGAGTTCTCGCCGCGTCGCGGCGTATCGCTCGTCCTCGGCAACGTTGATCAATTGGTCGGGGTCGGCCGTCAGATCGTAAAGCTCTTCGGCGGGGCGCTTGGCAAAGGCGCGATCGTAAAAGGGCTTGATCGCCGGCTCGTCGCGCCGCTGCCAGAGATAGGCTTTGCTGGGACCGTTATCGCAATCGGCCAGCCAGGCGCGCTGGAAAAATGCCTTGGCATAGTCTGGCGTGCCCGCCGGCCAGCGGTCGGGCAGATAATTGCGAATAAACAAAAACTTCTGGGTGCGGATTGCCCGGCTGGGGTAGCCGCCGCCGTCGGGCGCCTCTTGGGCCTGCGTGTGTCGCTCGCGGCCCAACAGCACGTGATCGCGCCGCGGTGTCTCGGCGGGTGGTTGAGCATCTTCCGTCAGCAACGCGGTCAGATCGCGGCCGGTCATTGCTTGCCGAACCTCGATGCCGCCGGCCCGTAAAAAGGTAGGCGCCAGGTCGGTGAGGCTCACGAAACGATCTTCGCGGCGGCCCGGCCTGGCGATTTTTTTGCCCCAGCGAATTGCCAAGGGCACGTGCGCGCCCAGATCATACAGGTTGCCTTTGCCGCGGGGAAACGGCATGCCATGATCGCCCGTCATCACGACGATCGTGCGGTCCAACTCGCCCAGCGCTTCGAGCCGGGCCAGCAACTCGCCGACCTCGCGGTCAAACCGCCCGACCTCGAAATAATAATCGGCCACGTCGTCGCGCACTTCGGCCGCGTCGGGCAAAGCCGCCGGCAGCTTGATCTTGGCCGGATCGAGACCGCTTTTGCGGCCGCTGCCTGCCTCATAAGGCCGATGCGGATCGACGCTGCCAAACCAGAAGCAAAACGGTTTTCCAGCCGGACGCTTCTTTAAGAACTGATCGAAATCGGTGAACTGCGGCCCGGCGGGGTTTCGCTCGCGGTCGCCCAGCTTGCCCGGCCCCCAGCCTTTGCGCGTGAAACCGACGTGATAGCCCGCCGCTTCGAGCAGATCGGGATACACCGCAATATCGGCGGGCAGCGTCGACCACAGGTTGGCCCCTTCTCGCAGTCGCCAAAAATGCTGACCGCTGAGCAGCGCCCCGCGCGAGGGCGTACACGACGGCGACGAAACAAACGCCTGCGTGAACAACACGCCTTCGCGGGCCAACCGATCGAACGTGGGCGTGCGCACCACCGGATCGCCATAGCAGCCCGCGTGCGGATAGCCCCAGTCGTCGGCGATGGCCAACAAGATGTTTGGCCGCGCATCCGGTTCCGCCGCCAACAGAGGCGCAGCGAGCATGCCGAGCAATAGACAACATCCGACCGCGCTGACAAACCGAGAGGTCATGGTCATGGATTAATTTCAACGAAAAACGTCTGTAGGGAACGGACTCCGTGCCGTTCCACGGGGGCGGCGCGACGTCGATTCGCGGTGCCGCGTGGAACGCCGATCAAGGCGTTCCTCGGGCCGCGAAAGCAGAGCAACGCCGAATGGCAGTTCACGGAACGGCACGGAGACCGTTCTCTACAAACGTCGCTCGCTCACCCGCCGGAGTCGCCCAGGGCGTCTTCAATATACAGCATGCGGACCAGCACCAGCACGGCGGCGGCCAGCGGCGTGGCCAGGGCGACGCCCGCGATGCCGAACAGCGCCCCCAGCAGCACCTGCACGATAATGGTAATCGCCGGCGCCAGGTGAATCATCCGTTGCTGCACCAGCGGCGTCAGCAGATAGCCTTCGGCGGTCTGCACCACGATAAACAGAATGCCGACATACAGGGCCTGCGCCCCGCCTTGCGTGAGGGCCAGCAGCATGGCCGGCACTAGCCAGATCAAGGGGCCCAGGTTGGGCACAAAGTTCACCAGCCCGGCGAATAACCCCAGAATCAACGCCACCGGCATGCCGATCAGGGCGAAGCCGATGGTGGCGCAGAGGCCGACGGCCGCCATTGCCAGCCCTCGGCCCAGAATCCACCGCCACATGGCGCTGCCCACGCCGTCGATCACCTGGCGGGCGCGGGGCCGCCGGTCCATGGGAGCCATCCGCACCAGCCCGCCCTTGTAAAGCTCGGGATCGGCCGCCACAAACAGCCCGATAAACAGAATGACCACCAGCCCGGTGACTCCTTCCATCGCGGCCGAGGCCGCGGTGGCGGCTTTCGAGACGGCGCCCTCGCGTTCTTCGGCCGAAAGGCGAATGTCTTTCAGCTCGGTGGCCAGCCAGGTGCCCCAGGCATATTCATCGAGCCGCTCGCGCAAGTGCTTCACGGCGCGGGGCAGCTCTTCGCCGAATTGCTGGGCTTGCTCGGCCAGCCGGGCGGCCATGAACCAGCCGGCGGCCGCCAGCAGAATGGTCAGCAAGCATACCACTACGGCCAGCGACCAGCCGCGCGGCAACCGAGTGTAGCGGGCGACCAGATCAGTCAGTCCCGACAAAAAAACGGCGAACAGAATGCCGGCGAAGATCAGCAGCAGCGTGCGACCGGCCAGCCACAGCAACACGCCGCCGATCGCCGCGACGACCGCGATCACCAACGCGACTCGGCCGGAATCATGCGCGGCGTGTTCGGTGGTCATGCGGCGTCGGGGGAGCGGGCGAACCAACGGGCAACCAAAACATCGGTGGACGAATGAGCGATCATCGAGCCGGCAATGGTGAGGGCGATCAAGTCGAAGGCGTATTGCGCATCGGGCACGCTCGACTTCAGCACCAGAATACCATAAACGACCGAGGCAAAACCTTTGGGGCCGAACCAGGCGGCCACCAGCCGCTCGCGCCAATCGAGGCCGCTGCCGGCAAGCGCCAGGCCCAGCGCCACCGGGCGGACCAGCACCAACACCAGCAACACAAACAAATACCCGGCGGGCGGGGTCTCGGCAAGCATGCGCGGCGAGAGCAGGGCGCCAAAAGCGAGAATCGCCGCCAGCTTCAACAGCTCGGCGACTTGCCCGCCCAGATCGTCGAAGTCGTGGCTGATCTGTGGATGGAGGTTGCCCAGTGTCATCCCAGCCGTAAAGGCCCCCAAATAGGCGTTCGCGCCGGTGATCCAATTGAGCGCCAGCACCAGCAACCCCACGGCAAAACTGAACAACGGGCGGTGCAGGCCGGCGGCGGCAAACAGACGACTACGCTCGAGCAGCGCGGCGGCACCGGCGATTCCCGCGCCGATCGCGATGCCGCCAAGCAGCTTGGCAGCCATGGTTGCTGCGCTTGTGTCTACATGGCTGGTCCAATCTAACAACAACATCACCGCCGGCAGGGCCAGACCATCATTGATTCCGCTTTCGATGTTCAACAAGTGCCGCACGCCAAAGGGAATCTCCTGCCGGCCCATGATCGCCGCGGCAAAGACGGGGTCGGTGGGGCTCAACACCGCGGCAATCAGCAAGGCCGTTGGCCATTCCATTCCTAGCAGCCACCGGGCCAAAAGCGCGATGCCCAGCAACGTAAGCGGCATGCCAAACAGCAGCGCCCGGCCGGGCAACCGCCACGCGCGAAGCAAGTCGCCGGCGCGGACGTGCAGACCTTCGGTAAATAGCACGCTCACCAATGCCAGTTCGGCCAGCAGCGATACGGCTGGTTCGTCGGGATGAAGACGGATGAACCCCAGCAGGTCTTTGCCCGATAGAACGCCGCCCAACAAGAACAGGACGGCCGCCGAAAGAACGCTTCGCTCGGCGAGCGCCGAGAGCAGCACCGCGAGCAGCAGCAGGCACGCAAAGACGATCAAAAAGTTCATCGCGGGCCATCAATTAAGGCGAGAGGCCGGCCACAAGGGCCGGAGCTACCACGTACGGCCGGCCACAAGGGCCGGAGCTACCGACGTGATTGCAACGGCGGGCGGCCACAAGGGCCGCGGCTACTGTGGCTTTTTCAGGCCCTGCGCCTTGGCCTTGCTGAACTCGCGGTACTGCTCGCGATATTCGGGCGGAGGCGCGGTGCGCTGGCCTTCGCGCAGCCCGCTCATGGCCTTGCCGCGCTGCGGAGCGCCTTCGAGCGACGACCCGCGCGGTCGCAAGCCCAAACTGCGCAGCGCTTCGTCCAACTCTCGGGCGGCGTCGCTGCGCGGACCCGATTCATCGGCCGCCTGCTTAAGCTGCCGCCACTGCCTTAAGAACC
Organism: Pirellulales bacterium; assembly: GCA_036379195.1. Classification (GTDB taxonomy): domain Bacteria; phylum Planctomycetota; class Planctomycetia; order Pirellulales; family JAICIG01; genus JAICLL01. The sequence continues at coordinate 5,704 of DASVHB010000434.1, read as the reverse complement.
GCTGCATGTCTTCCGGCGTCCACTTGAGCTTTTCGAGCAGCTCGGGATCGACCTGGTTGTTCGCCACCTGGTCTTGCAATTTGTTCAAAACCAACTCGGTGGCCTTGCGAGTGTATTCGAGCTTGGGATCGTCGCCCTTCGGAGCATCGTCGTCGCTCGGCGAGCTTTGCTGCGCTGGCTGCTCTGGAGGCGTGCCGCCGCCGGCCGTGGGGTTGGCGCGGCCCGAGGCCGGCTGGCCGGGCTGCACATCGTGACCCCCTTTGTCGCTCGGGCGGGGTTGGCCGCCGGGCCGCTGCGGCGAATTGGGCTGGGCGGGGTCGCGATGGGTGTTGTCGTCGGGCTGCTCGCCCTTGCCCGGCTGCTTGCCCGGCTGCGAAGGTTTCGCGCCCGCGTCGTCGCGGGGCTGCGCCGCTTCGTCCTTGGCGCCGCCCTGGTCGGCGCCTTCGGGCGGGGCTTGATCGCGACCGCCCGACTTGTCGCCCCCCTGTCGCTGATGGCTGCCGGCGCCTTTTTCGTTCGACGCCTTGCCGCCGTCGGCCGGCTGTTGGCCCTTGACCTGGTCGCCGCCGCGTTTGCCGGTGACCCCTTTGCCTTTTTGTTCGCTTTGGCCGCCACCTTGTTCCGAGGCGGTGTTTTGACCCGCCGAACCCACGCCGGGGCTGTTCGAGTGCTGCCCGCCGCTGGCGTTGCCGCCCCCAGCCTGATCGCCGCTCTGCTCGCCCTGCGAATCCGACGACTTTTTGCTTTCGCTGGCCGCGGCGGGATCTTCATCTTGCAGGGGCCGGGTCTTTTCCGTGGGGCTGGTCTGTTTCTTTTCTTTGGGCTGCATCTCGTGCATCGGAGACGAGGCGCCGCGCCGGCTCTCGCCCTCTTGGCCGGCGCCGCCATCGCCTTTTTCTTTCGATTCGGGATCGCCGCCTTGGCGGTCGCGGTCGACGCCATGATCGCGCTCGTTCTTTTCATCCGGCTCGCCAAAGCCACGGGCCTGGTCGCCCTTGCCCTGCTGCGGCTGCTGCTCGCCGTCGGCGTGCTTGGCGCTTTCGTCGCCGCCTTCGGCCTCGCGCTTCGAGGCGTCGCCATCGCCCGCTTGCGGCTTACGCTTGGCGCCGTCGTTGTTCACACCGCCCGGCTGCTCGGCCTGTTTCTCTTCGCCTTCGGAAGATTGCTCGCCGGTTTTCGCCTTGCCGAGTGGCTGCTCGCCTGGGGCTTTCTGGCCCTTGGCCTGGTCGCCGTCGCCGCCCGGGGCGCCCTGCCGCTGTTCGCCCGCTGGCGATTTGTTTTGCTGGCCGGCTTGCTTGTCGTCTGGCTTTTCGCCGTCACGCGGTTGCGCCGACGGATCCTGAGACGACTTGCCCTTTTTCGGACTGCCGCGCTGCGGGCCTTGTTGCTTGCCGTCGTTTGGCTGGTCGTTCTCTCCGGCTTCGTTCGGCCGGCCGCTCGACTGTTTTTGCTGCGCGCCCGATTTCGCGCCGGGCTCGTCCTTCGGCTCCTGACCTTCTTGACCTTCTTGCGGCTGACGCTGGTTGGATTGGTCCTGTTTGCCTTGCGAGCCGGGCTCTTTTTGCATGCCTTTCGGTTGGCCTTCTTTGCCGGCCGAAGGATCGCCGCTTTCGTTCTGTTCGGGCTTTTGAGCCTGGCCATCCTTTTCCGATTGCGGTTGCTGTTGTTGATCTTCCGGCTGTTGATTTTGCTTGAGGTGCTCGAGGATTTTTTCAAAGGCTTTGCCGGGGTCGCGATTCGGGTCGACGCGCTGCTCTTCGTCGGCCGGCTGTTTGCCCTGACCTTGTTTTGCCTGATCTTGCTGATCGGCGCCCTTGCCCTGGCGATCTTGTTCCGTGCCTTCGCCGCGTTCGCCGCTCTTTCCCTCGCCCGGCTGCTTGTGGGCGCCTTGCTTACCCTTGGCGTCTTTGTTCTTGCCCGACTGGCCCTCGTTCCCTTCTCGGCCTTCGCCTGCTTGGCCTTGGTCGCCCTTGGCGCCGTCGCGCTGCTGCTGGTCTTTGTCTTGTCCCTGGGCGCCGCCCTGATTGCCTTGCTCGCCCTGCTGTTGATCCTGCGGCTGTTGGTGGTTTTTGTCAGGCGGCGGGTTTTGCTTGCCGTCGGGCGGCTGCTGATCGCGATCGTCTGGTTTGCGCGGCGGGTCGTTCTTGGCCAATTGGTCGGGCCGGGGGCGAGCGTCGGGCGACACGATGCGCAGCGTGTAGTGCGGCGTCTCGGCGTGATTGGCTTCGGGCTGCTTGTTGTCGTCGGCGCTGGCCCAAAACTCGACCGTGTCGCCCGGCTTGAGCGCCAGCTTGCGACTGTCGAGCAGATAATCTCGCTTGAATTGGCCGGCGCGCGGCTCGGCCAGCAGCCGTTCTTCGAGCAACCGCAGCCCGCTGCGCCGCGCGTGCAGCGTGACGGCGGCCAGCTTGAAATCGGGATCGGAGGCCTGCACCGTCAACCGCAGCGAGGCGCCGGCCTTGAGCGAAATCTCTTCCGCCGGGTCGGCTTGCGGCTCGACCAGCGCAATCTCTGGCGGCAGGTCGCGGATGACGTCGATGGTATAGCGGATGGGCTTGGGGTTTTCGTGCCCGTCGCCGTTCAAGAAGCGAAGCTGATAGCTTTGGTGCTCGGGCCGCTGGTTTTTGGCGTCCCAGCCCAGGTTGAATGCCACGCTTGCCTGGCGGCCGTCGGTTTTCATCGCAAGATCGTTCCGCCCATCGCATTCAAAGTCGAGGTTTGCCCGGCGGATGTCCTGGTTGGCGGCGGCGGCCAGCGAGACGCGCGTGCCTTCGAGCGCTTGAAGGTCGCCATGCTTGGTGACACGCTGTGGCGGCAGTTCGGAATACTTCGGATATTCATATTCGATCGCCTCGACCAAGATCGTCGGCGGTGTCTGCACTTTGATGTGGTGATGCGAAGAGGCGGCGTCGCCGGCCTCGATCCAATACTCCAAATCTTGCTGCAGGCCGAGATTGTCGGGCGGAAGCTCGGCGGTGTGGCGATAGCTGTTCGCGGGCAGATTCATCGGCACCGCCCGGCGCACCACTTGGCCGTCGAGCGTCGAATAATAGAGCGTCACGCTCTCGCCGGAGCGGACGCCGGAGACTTCGGCACTGACCGCCACGTGCTGATCGTGAAAACCGGTGGCGTCGCCCGGTTGCACGTCGCTGATTCTGACGCGCGTGGGCGGAGCGACATCGGACCAGGGCGCCACCACCCGCCGGATCGACGCGAAGGGACTTTTCGGCGAAATGATTCCATACAGCGCCAGGCAGGTGACAATGCCCACCAAGGCCAACAACAACCGGATGAGCGGCGTGCGGTCGATCGGCACGTCGCTGTGGACCGACGTCAGGGCGTTGACCGCTTGCACTTCCATCGCTTCATAGACGCGCGGAGCGAGACCCGCCGGGCTGGAGCGCAGCAGCAAAAAATTGATCAGGCTGTTCTTGATGCCCGGCCGGTTGCGCTCGATCGTATGGGCGGCGTAAACCGGGTTGATCCGCCGCAACAGCAGCGGGGCGATCTTGAGCGCGGTGAAGACGCCGATGCCGGCGGTGAGCAGCAGAAACGCCGTCAAGCGTCCGCCGAAACCCAAACCGCCCGACACCAGCCAGTGATCGACCAGGGCCACCAGCATGAGATAGGCCAGCGTGCCGACGGCCAGCACCATGAGCGAGGCCGAAAGATCGACTCCCTTCACCTGCCGGCGGGTGCGATGGATTTGCGATTCGATGTAGTGATCGAATTCGACCAGCTTGCCATCGAGACCGCGGTCGCGGTTGTTGTGAACCGTAGGTCGAGCGCCGCCAGGGGGCGTGGTAGTTCCGGCTGCCATGCGAATACCTGAATGCCTTCGGTAGGGGTGCCTCTATTCTACCATTTTAGACGTTCGGCGGGGGATTTTGATCCCTTGGGGGTGCCGGATTCTCGGCCGGGAAAACAGCGCCTGATGCCGCGGCCAAGTTCCCGCCCCGTACCATTCTGATAGGTTTCGACAATCAGGATCGGTGTTTGCCGGTGGTATTCGCGCTAGCTTACCGCTGGTGGCTTGGGCAGAGGCTTGCCGATGCCCCGGAAGCAGTTCAGCCGGGGCATCGCTTAGGCTCTGCCTCAGCCACCGGGGCATTTGCCGAACTTGTTCGTCAAACTGCTTAGGCTCTGTATCGCCAGTCAGCAAGTGGAGCGTACCATAGTCCTCAGGCTGGAGCGTGAGGCGCCCGGTGGAAGGCCAGCGAGGGTTTCTCTCAAGTGCGGCGGCGAACGTTGCGCCGGGCGTTCATCACGCCCCAGCGTGATGGCTACTGTACGCTCGAGGGACTACTCATCGCCGTCCTGTTCGATAGCGACTGGAGCGCCGTCCCGAAGACCCGAGTCAGCAATCGAGAGACCCGCCACCACTGAATAGTTGTCCCCGCTGATGCAGACCGAGGCGATAACAACATCGCCTTCGGCCAGCTCCCCCAAGATTTCAATCGCGCCCTCACTTTCTGCACGAATGTCAACAGGGGTCGACACGGCGCGGTTGTTTACCACGCGATACACGCACCAGCGCATCTTTCCATCGGGGAAAGTTGACCGGCGCGGAATCGTCAACACGTTAGGATGCGTTTCCAGATGGATTGCGGCAGCGCCAAACATGCCGGGACGCAGCAGACCGTCGGGGTTGCTGAGATCGATCTCGGTGCGCAGGGTTTGGGTCTTCGGGCTGAACGCATACGCCATGCGGCTGACGGCGGCGTTGAAGGTGCGTCCGGGCAAAGCATCGAAGCGGACGGTGGCCGTATCGCCTCGCTTGACTCTCAGAGCATCCTGCTGCGGCAGCTCGACAATTGCCGTCAGCGTGTCCATTGACGAAACCATAAACAACGGTTCGCTGCCGCCGGCGGTCGTCAGCGAGCCGACGTTGGCGCTGACCTCGGTGATCGCGCCGTCAATCGGGGCGCGGATCTGCAGATAGTCGGTGTGCTGGCGGATGCGCTCCAGATGGCGCTGCGCCGCCCGCGAGCGTAGTCTGGCAACCTGCAATCCCGCCTTGGCCGCCTCATGCTGAGCCTCGGCGCGGCTCACGTTCGCTTCCGCGGCCGTCATGGAAATCTTCACAGAGCGCTGATCCGCTTCGGCCGCTTTAACGGCTTCTTGCTTCTCGTCGATATCCGGTTCCTTGTCTCCCTTCTCCCTCATCCTCATGGAGTACGTTAGCGAATTTTTTCGCTGCGCAATCTTGGCGGTGCTAGCCGCGATCTCTGCCTGCCGTTGTACGACCGCCGCCCTCGCTTCTGCAATCGTCGCCTGTGCCACCTTCACGCCCGCCTCAGCCTGCGATTGTGCCGCCGCGGCTTCGTCGGCGTCGGCTTGCGCGATCAAGACGTCTTCGGCGACTTCCGGCGCGTCGATTTCGGCCAGCACGTCGCCCTTCTTCACGCGATCGCCCAGCTCGACGTTGCGGCGGGTGATGATGCCCGACACACGCGCATGCAACTGCACCGTCCGCGCCGCCACCAGCGAGCACATCTGCACCGATTTGAGCACAAAATCTTCGCGGCGCACTTTGGCCACGCGCACGTGAACCGGTCCCCGGTTCGCCTCGGCGGGCTTGGCGTCGCCGTCACTCTGCTCGGGCTGCTTCGCTTCTGGGGAAGTTGAAACATCGTCGGCAACGGGGCTGGCCGGTTGATTGTCGGCTGGCGAGTCCTTGCTTGCAGCGATTCCCGGATCGGCG